>JAICHS010000017.1 GCA_025924775.1 Rhodanobacteraceae bacterium | reverse complement strand
GCGAAACCGTCGGGCGCCAGGATCACCGCGCGCCCGGCGAGGGCCGCCATCACCACGTTGGTGTGGTATTCGCCTTGCGCGAGTTCAAAACAGAACGTCAGTCGCAATCCGAACGCCTCGTGCAGCGCGCGCGCGCCGGCCATGTCGCAGCGCTCGGACAGGCCGCAGTAGCCGACGCCGCGCGCGTGGTCGATCACCAGCGAGCCGGTCAGTTCCGCGATGCCGTGGGTGCCGTCGGACAGATCGGTTTCGGTGTAGCCCAGCACGTCGCGAAAGAACGCGCGGATGTCGGCGCGCGCGGCTTCACGTTGGCGCACGGTGTGCCGCATGCGCGCGACGATCAAGCGTCCCGGGGCGGTTGCGAACACGTTGTTGGGAAACATCGCGTCGGGGGTCGCGGGGTCGCCCGGAAACGTGATGACGGGAACGTCCGCCCGCAGCGCTTGCGCCAACGCCGCGTGCTGGACGAGGGCGCGTTGCGCGTCGAACCCCGCGTTCATCCGCATGTAGCGGTTGTCGCGCGCGGATTCCGTGGCCAGTTCGTTGGCGGCGGGCGCGACCAGAAATGCTGCGCGCGCGGTCGTGCGCGGTTCGCGCAGCGGCGGCAACGCCGCCAGGGCGGCCAGGAACGCCGCGGGCGTGGTCGTGATCATGGTGCCCCCGGTTCGCAGTCGCGCAGGGCCTGGACGCGGGCGCGCACTTCGGCCGCGTCGGTTTGCCAATTGCCGCCGCCCATGCCGCCGATGCCGGCGTGGTGCATGCGATCGGCGACGCGCACCTTCGCCGACCCGTGGAATTCACGCGCGCCGGTCGCTTGCGCGATCGTCGCGATGTTGGCGGCGTCGATGCTGCCACCCGGCATGACCGTGATGCGGTCGCGCGCCTGTTCGATCAGCTCGCGGATCAGCGGCGCGCCGGCGAGGGCGTCGGCCGCCTGGCCCGAAGTCAGCGCTCGGTCGCAGCCCAGCGCGATGACGTCTTCCAATGCACGCCCCGGGTCGCGTGTGAAGTCGAACGCGCGATGGAAGGTCACCGACAACCCACGCGCGGCCTCCAGCAAGTCGCGGCAATGCGGCACATCCACCTCGCCTGCGGTCGTCAACACGCCCAGCGCCACGCCCGCACAACCGAGCGCCCGGCAGGTCCCGATGTCGCGCCGCATCATCTCGCACTCGAGGTCGTCGAACACGAAGTCGCCGGCCCGCGGTCGGATCAGCACGTGCACCGGAATGTGCAGGCGCGCCACCGCGATCGCGATCGCGGCGTGCGAAGGCGTGAGCCCGCCGACTTCCAGCGCGCTGCACAACTCGACGCGCGCGGCGCCACCGGCTTCGGCGGCCAGCGCCGAGGCGACCGAATTGGCGGCAACTTCAAGGATCGGTGCGTTCACGCGGGAAAGACGCTGGCGGAAGGAATCAGCGCGCTCTGGTTTTTCGCATCGCACACCGCGTAGCTGAAACCGCGCTGGATCGCGTAGCCACCGGCCTCGCCGGCCTTGTTCATGGCCAGGAACGCAACCTGAGTCTTGCATGCGGTCGACGGGTGTTTGTGCAGCACGCGCAGCACGGCTTCCTTGCAGGCTTCGGTGGGGCTGCGCCCCTGGCGCATCAACTCCACCACCAGGAACGAGCCGGCGTTGCGGATCACTTCCTCGCCCATGCCGGTGGAGGTCGCCGCGCCGATTTCGCCATCCACGTACAGGCCCGCGCCGATGATCGGCGAATCGCCCACGCGGCCGTGCAGCTTCCACGCCGCACCGCTGGTGGTGCAGGCGCCGGCCAGCTTGCCGTGCGCGTCCAGTGCAAGGATGCCGATGGTGTCGTGGTTGTCCTTGTCGATCGGCACACCCGCGCCGTAGTCGCGCACTTCGCTGTTGATTTCCGGCTGGTAGTGCGAAGTCTTCAGCCATTCGTGCCACGCCTTGTCCGCGGCCGGCGTCAGCAGGTTCCGTTGCTTGAACCCCTGGCTCAGGGCGAATTGCCGGGCGCCGTCGCCGACCAGCAGCACGTGCGGCGTCTTTTCCATCACCAGTCGCGCCACCGACACTGCGTGCTCGATGTCCTCGAGGCACGCGACGCCGCCGCAGTTGGCATCGCTGTCCATGATGCTGGCATCCAGTGTGACGTGCCCGTCGCGGTCGGGGTAACCGCCCAGGCCGACGCTGTGGTTGCGGATGTCGGCTTCGGGTACGCGCGCGCCGGCTTCCACGGCGTCCAGCGAATGGCCGTCCTGGGACAGGATTGCCCATGCCGCCTGGTTGGCCGCGATGCCGAAATCCCAGGTCGAGACGACGCGGACGACACCCGCCGGCGCCCTGGTCTTCGCAACCGGGCGGGCCGCTTCGGCCAACGGCGACAGCGCCGCGGCGGCGGTGCCGAGTGCGGCGCTTTTCAGGAAGCGGCGGCGATCGTTCATGGGGACGTCCGGGGTGCGGTTGGTTGCGCGGATGATGCCAGCTCGCGTGAAGGGTGGCACGTGTACGTTGCGTATATGGAGCTATAATCCGCCCATGAAACATGCGCCCGTGACCGTTGCCGCAGCCCGGGATCGCCGCCATGGCGGTTGACGCGGCTTGCGGCCGATCCGGCGCCGCGTCCGTCGGGGCCGGGCGCGTGCGGGTCGCGGGGCTCGGTTTCGGTACCGCCCCGATCGGCAACCTGTATGCGGAAGTCGGCGACGACGCGGCGCATGACGCGCTGGAACGGGCGCTGCGGCTCGGCATCCGCTATTTCGACAGCGCACCGTACTACGGCCACGGCCTGGCCGAGCGCCGGCTCGGGCGGGTGCTGTCAGATTGGCCGCGCGGCGAATTCCAGGTTTCGACCAAGGTCGGCCGGCGCATCGAAGCCGATCCTGCGCAGGGCGGTGCGATCACCAACGGTTTTGCGGTGCACGGCAGCCGCGCGGTGTTCGACTACAGCCGTGACGGCGTGCTGCGTTGCGTCGAAGCCAGCCTCGAACGGCTGGGGCTGGAGCGTGTGGACATCCTGTTCCTGCACGACGTTGGTCGCCTGACCCACGGCGAGCAGCACCCCGTGCTGCTGCGTCAGGCGCTGGACGCGGCGTTGCCCGCGATGGCGGAGCTGCGCGACCAGGGCGTGGTCGGCGCGATCGGTATCGGCGTCAACGAGGTCGAGGTGTGTCGCGAGTTGCTGCCACGCTGTGACCTTGATTGCATCATGCTGGCGGGTCGCTACACGCTGTTCGAGCAGGCGCGTGCGTTGCCGCTGCTGGACGAAGCGCAGCGTCGCGGGGTGAAGGTCATCGTCGCGGGACCGTACAACTCGGGGCTGCTGGGCGATCCGCACGGACCCGGCGCCACCTACGACTATGCGCCGGCCGGGCCCGACACGCTCGGACGCGCGCGTACCATCTATCAAGCCTGCGCCGAGGAGCGCGTGGACGTGGGCGCGGTCGCGCTGCAGTTTCCCGCCGCGCATCCCGCGGTGTGCGCGGTGGTCGCGGGCATGCGTAATGTGGAGGAAGTGGAGAGCGCGCTGGCGCGCAGCAGCCAGCGGCTGCCTGCGCGTATCTGGCCGCGGTTGCGCGGCGCCGGCATCATCGATGCCGCGGCGCCCGTGCCGGGTACGTCGGAATGAGCGCGCGGCTGGCGGGCAAGCGTTGCCTGCTCACTGCATCGGGCGCGGGGATCGGGTGTGCCACCGCGCTGGCGTTCGCGCGCGAGGGTGCCGACGTGCTGGCCACCGACATTGACGTGGCGGCGCTGGAATCCTTGCAGGCGCAAAACCGGACCATCCGCACCGCCGTGCTCGACGTCACCGAACCTGCGCAAATTGATGCGCTGGTTGCTGCGAATCCGGTAATCGACGTGCTGTTCAACTGCGCGGGCTGGGTCCACGCGGGCACCATCCTGGACACCGGGGAAGATGCGTGGCGGCGATCGTTCGCGATCAACGTCGATTCGATGTTCCGGCTGTGCCGAGCGGTGCTGCCTGGCATGCTCGCGCGTGGGCGAGGCAGCGTCGTCAACATGGCGTCGGCCGCCTCCAGCGTGAAGGGCGTGCCGAACCGTTTCGCCTACGGCACGACCAAGGCCGCGGTGATCGGGCTGACCAAGGCCATCGCCGCGGATTACGTCGCGCGCGGCGTGCGCTGCAACGCAATCTGTCCCGGCACCGTGAAGTCGCCATCGCTGGAGCAACGCGTCGCGGCACTGGGCGGCGACCCGGGTGCGGTGTGGCAAAGCTTCATCGATCGCCAGCCGATGGGCCGGCTGGGCATGCCGGAGGAAATCGCCGCGCTTGCGGTGTACCTCGCATCCGACGAAGCCGCGTTCACCACGGGTGCGATCCACGTGATCGACGGCGGCTGGACGGACTAGGGGACGGCATGAAACTGGGACGTTACGGGAACGCGGGTAACGAGCAGCCTGGATTGCTGGATGTGCAAGGCGTGCTCTGCGATCTCTCGCGGGCGGTGGACGAGGTTGCCGGCGACGCGCTGACGTCGACGGGCATCGCGAAGTTGCGCGCACTCGATCCGGCAACGCTGCCGCGCGTCCCAGGCAAGCCGCGCCTCGGCGCGCCGGTCGGGCGTGTCGGCAAGATCATCTGCGTCGGCCTCAATTACGCCGATCACGCGGCCGAATCGGGCCAGCCGGTGCCGCGTCAGCCGGTGATCTTCATGAAGGCGACCAGCGCGATCGTCGGTGCGTGCGACGACGTGGTGATTCCCCCGGGGTCGCAAAAGACCGACTGGGAAGTCGAGCTGGGCGTGGTGATCGGCGATGCCGCGCGCAACGTTTCGCGCGAGGCCGCACTCGATCACGTCGCGGGTTATTTGATCGTCAACGACGTTTCCGAGCGCGCGTTCCAGTTCGACCATGGCGGCCAATGGGTGAAGGGCAAAGGTTGCGACACCTTCGCACCGATCGGCCCATGGCTGGTGACGCGCGACGAGGTTCCGGATCCACAGGATCTGGCAATGTGGCTCGAAGTAAACGGACGCCGTTACCAGGACGGCAACACCCGCAGGATGATTTTCGACGTGGCAACGCTGGTCAGCCACATCAGCCGTTACATGACCCTGTTGCCTGGCGACGTGATCTCGACCGGCACGCCACCGGGCGTGGGGCTTGGACAGAAACCGCCGGTGTACCTGAAACCCGGCGACGTGATGGAGCTTGGCATCGACGGGCTGGGCGCGCAGTGCCAGCGGGTTGTCGCGGCGACCTGATCCGGAAGGAGCATTGCATGGCTCGAATCGTCGCGCTGGAAGCCGGGGACATTCGCTTTCCGACCTCGCGTGAGTTGATCGGCTCGGACGCGATGAACCACGATCCGGATTATTCCGCGGTGTACGTCACCCTGCGCAGCGACGCCCCGTCCGGCCTCGCGGGCCACGCGCTGGTGTTCACGATCGGCCGCGGCAACGAAGTGCAGGCCGCGGCGGTGCGTGCGTTGTCCGATCTCGTGGTGGACCGCGAAGTGGACGCGGTGCTGGGTGACCTGGGTACTTTCGCGCGCGACCTGACCGGTGATTCGCAGCTGCGCTGGCTGGGTCCCGAAAAGGGCGTGATGCACATGGCGATCGGCGGCGTCGTCAATGCCGCGTGGGACATGGCCGCGCGGCACGCCGGCCAGCCGTTGTGGCGGTTTATCGCGGCGCTGCCACCCGAGGCCATCGTCGCCGCCATCGATTTCCGCTACCTCACCGACGCCCTGACGCCCGATGAGGCGCTCGCGATCCTGCGCCGCGCCCAGCCGGGCCGTGCGGCGCGCGTCGCCGAGTTGTCGCGGTGCGGCTACCCCGCCTACACCACCTCGCCCGGCTGGCTGGGCTATTCCGATGGCAAGCTGGAGGCGTTGGTGCGGCAGGCGGCCACCGACGGCTTCCGCACGCTCAAGCTCAAGGTCGGGGCCGATCTTGCCGAGGACGTGCGCCGCATGCGCATCGCGCGGGCAGCGGCGGGTGCGGGCGTCGCGATCGCGGTTGATGCCAACCAGCGCTGGGATGTCGGCGAAGCCATAGGGTGGATCCGGGCGCTGGCGCCATTCCAGCCCGCCTGGGTCGAGGAGCCCACCAATCCCGACGATGTGCTCGGTCACGTGGCGATCCGGGCCGCGGTGGCGCCGGTGCCGATCTCGAGCGGCGAGCACACCCACAACCGCGTGATGTTCAAGCAGCTGCTGCAGGCGCATGCGGTGGACCTGCTTCAGATCGACGCCGCGCGCGTCGGCGGCGTCAACGAGAACCTGGCGATCCTGCTGCTGGCCGCGAAGTTCGGCGTGCGCGTGTTTCCGCACGCGGGTGGCGTCGGCCTGTGCGAAATGGTGCAGCACCTTGCGATGGCGGACTTCGTCGCGATCAGCGGCAGCATGGAAGACCGCGCGATCGAATACGTCAACCACCTGCACGAGCATTTCAGCGACCCGGTGCGCATTCGCGATGGGCGCTATCTCGCGCCCGCGGCGCCGGGGTTCTCGACCGAAATGCGCGAAGCGTCGCTGCGGGAATTTGCGTGGCCCGACGGCCCGGCGTGGCATTGAATGTTTGCCGTCATTCCGGCTTTCGCCGGAATGGCGACAAACAGGATCACCTTCTCGTCACGCTAGGTGTTGCGGTCTGGCGTCTTCCGCAGCGAAAACATCCGCGCCATCGGCACCCACTTTTCGCCAGCTCGCGCGAACGGCAACGCCTGCTGGAATTGCGACATAAACGCTTCCCACGCCTGCACGCGCGGGTTGGTTGCGTCCGCGGCGGCCTTGGCGGCGGGCGAGAAACCCTCGGCGACTTCCATCACCATGAACAGGCGGTTGCCCGCGCGGAAGATTTCCATGTCGTGGACGCCGGCCGCCCGGATCGAATCCACGATTTCCGGCCAGATCATGCCGGGCTGGTGCCAGCGCTCGTATTCGGCAATCAATGCCGGGTCGTCCTTGAGATCGAGGGCATAGCACAAGCGCATGGTTCAGACCGCCTTCCGGCCGGCGGGTTGCAGCGCGAATACGCACACTGCCACGAAACAGCCCAGCGGCACCAGCATCGCGCGAGCGATGCCCGCGGCATCGGAGACCGCACCCATCAGCGCGGTCAACACCGCGCCGCCGATGATGGCCATCACCAGCAGCGAGGCCCCGAGCTTGCGCTCGCTGTCGCCGAAGCCGTCCACTCCCAGCGCGAAGATGGTGGGGTACATCACCGACATGAAGAAGCTCGCGAGGACCAGCGCATACAACCCGGGGTAGCCGGGCAGCGCGACGCCGAGCGCGCACAGCAGCACGTTGACGGCCGCGAACGCGGCCAGCAGCCCGCGTGGCGTGACGACGCGCATCAGCGCGGTGCCGGTGAAACGCCCCAGCGTGAACAGCACCAGCGAGGCCATCAGATAATCGGCGGCGCGTTTTTCGGGCGTGCCGGGCAGCGTGCCCTGGGTGTAGCGGATCAGGAAACTCCACACGCCGACCTGCGCGCCCACGTAGAAGAATTGCGCGGCGACCGCCGACAGGAACCGGCGGTTGCGCAGCAGGCGCCGGAAGGGCCGCGCGCCATCCGCACGCGGACCGGCGGGTTCGTGGATGTGTTCGCCGTACGCCGGAAACCGCACCAGCGCGATTAGCAGCGCGAACGCGATCACCACGCCGGCGATCACGAGGTAGGGTGCCTGCACCGTCAGCGCCTGGCTGGCGAAATAGGCGTGCCGTGCCGCTGGGGTCATCGCGGCCAGCTGGTCTGGGGTGTGTTCGACGCCGTTGAAAATGAACTGGCGACCGATCAGGACCCCGGCGATCGAGCCCAGCGGATTGAACGACTGCGCGAAGTTCAATCGTCGCGCGCCGCCGTCGGGTGAACCCAACACCGTGACCAGCGGGTTGGCCGAGGTTTCGAGGAACGACAGCCCGCTTGCGATCACGAACAGGCCGGCGAGGAAAATCGCGTAGGTCTGGGTGGCGGCGGCGGGGTAGAACAGCAATGCCCCCAGCGCATACAGCAGCAGACCGGTCAGGATCGCGCTCTTGAAGCCGAAGCGGCGCATGCACATGCCGGCCGGGATCGCCAGCAGGAAATAGCCGAGGTAGAACGCGCTCTGCACCAGCCCGGCCTGGAAATCGCTGAGCGTGAACGCATTCTTGAACTGCTTGATCAGGATGTCGTTGAGGTTGTTGGCGACGCCCCACAGGAAGAACAGCCCGACGATCGGCACAAACGCCGCCACCGAGGCGCGCGCGGGGCGCCTCGCCTCGGCAGCGCGTGGCATGGACGTGCCGTCGGCGTGTGGCATGGGCAGCTCCTGCGGGGCTTGCCCGCCGGGAATTTCGACCCGATACTAGCTTGTGGTTCCGTTGGTTGTAAATATAAAATCTAGCTTCGCCCATGCACGCAGCATGTGCGCGACACTGGCGACCAGCACGCCGGCCTTCGACGCGAACGGGGATCCGCATGACCAAACAACCTGCCAAGTATCGTGCGCCCGCTCTCGACAAGGGCCTGGACATCCTGGAGCTGCTGGCCAGCGAGGGCGCGCCGCTGTCCATGACCCGAATCGCCGCCGCGATCGGTTACTCCAAGGGCGAGATCTTCAGGATGCTGCAGGTATTGGAAGAACGCGGCTATATCGCGCGCGAGAACGACTCCGGCTATACGCTGACCAATCGCCTGTTCCTGCTCGGCATGGAGCGGCCGCGGGTGAAGTCGCTGGTGGAAGCCGCGCTGCCGGTAATGCACCGGTTGGCGCAGGCAGCCGGGCAGCCCTGCCACCTGGCGGTGGCGTCCGGCGACGAGATGGTCGTGATCGCGCGGATCGAGCCGCCGGACGACCTTGGCTTCGTGGTGCGTGTGGGCCATCGGTTGCCGCTGTCGCGCTCGACCTCGGGCGCGGTGCTGTTCGCGTTCCAGGGTGGCGAAACCCGGGCACACTGGCTGGATCTGATGGACGCGGCCGGCACGCTGTATCGGCGCAAGCGCTTCATCGCGCAGGCCGATGCGATCCGCGCCCAGGGTTACGCGATGCTGCCCAGCGTCGATGTGGATGCGGTGACCGACTTGTCCGCGCCGGTCCTGCGGCATGGCGCGGCGGCCGGCGCGCTGACGATCCCGTATGTCGAGCGGCGGCCGGTGAAGGTGCCCATGAAGACTGCGTTGGAACACCTGCGGGCCGCGGTCGCGGCCATTTCGCAGGACCTGACGGCGTGAGTGCGGCATGAGCAAGGCCTGGCTTGGCCTGCTGGCGTGTGCGCTGGCTTGCGCAGCCACGTCAACGCACGCGGCGCCGGCCGCCGGTACTGCCCAGGCGCAGGCCTCCGGCTACGCCGCGCGCATGCAATGGTTCGCCGACGCCAAATTCGGCATTTTCATCCACTGGGGCATCTATGCGGTGGACGGCATCACCGAGTCGTGGTCGTTCTTCGACGGCGACATTCCCTACGCCGACTACATGCAGCAGCTGCACGGCTTCACCGCCAGCCGTTACGACCCGCGGGCGTGGGCAGATTTGATCAAGGCCAGCGGCGCGCGCTACGCCGTGCTGACGGCCAAGCACCACGACGGCGTCGCGTTGTGGCCCACGCGGACGGGCTTGAACGTGGCCAAGGACGCGCCCGCGCATCGCGACTTGGTCGGGCCGTTCGTCAAGGCGCTGCGCAAGCATGACCTGAAGGTCGGGCTGTACTACTCGTTGATCGACTGGTCGTACAAGGATTATCCCGCGCACACCAAGACCGACACGCGCTACCGGATCGAGGATGACCCGGCGCGCTGGAACCGGTTCGTCACGTACTACCAGGACCAAGTCCACGACCTGACCCGCCGCTACCACCCGGATCTTTACTGGTTCGATGGCGACTGGGAACACACCCCGGCGCAGTGGCACACAAAGCAGTTGCGCGAATGGATCCTTGCACACAACCCCGGCGCGATCATGAACGCACGGCTTGCAGGCTACGGCGATTACGGCACGCCGGAGCAGGGCGTGCCGATCGCGCGGCCGCCCTACACGTACTGGGAACTGTGCCTGACCATGAACAACTCGTGGGGCTGGCAGCCACACGACCACCATTTCAAGTCGATCGATCAATTGATCCGCATCCTCGCCGACACCGCGGGCATGGGCGGCAACCTGCTGCTGGACATCGGTCCGCGTGCCGACGGTACGATTCCGGCCATCGAGGCCGACACGCTGAAACAGGTCGGCCAATGGCTGGGCAAGAATGGCGAAGCGATCTACGGCACCGTGGCCGGCATCCCCAGGGACTACTACGCGGGCAGCAGCACCTTGTCGAAGGACCGCAAGACCCTGTACCTGTTCATCGACGGCAATCCCGAGGGGCCGGTGCTGGTGAAGGGACTGGTGAACCGCGTGGGACGCGCCTGGGTGGTCGGCAACGGCACCATCCTCAGCCCCGAACGCGTCGGCGCCACGCTGGGCACCGCGCCGGCACCGCTCTACATCCGCGTACCCGCGGACACGCTGGACCCGCAGCACGTCACCGCGATCGCGCTGGAACTGGACGGGCCGCTCAAGCTGTACCACGACACCGCCAAGCCCGCGCAGCTGGATCCGGACGAGCCGACCCTGCGGACAGATCAATGAAGGACGGGCGGCGCCCATGGTGACGCGCAGGCAATTGCTGCAAGGTGCTTCGGCACTGGCACTGCTGGGTGGTGCCGGCCTGCGCGCCGCACCGGCCACGGCCGCGCCGGCCAAGTCGAAGGATGCCGGCTACGTTCCCGTCACGGATCCATTGGTGGTGGCAAAACTCGCGCAATGGTCGGACTGGAAGTTCGGCCTGATCCTGCACTGGGGCACCTACAGCCAGCTCGGCATCGTCGAGTCGTGGTCGATCTGCTCGGAAGACGAGCCGTGGTGCAAGCGTCCCGATGGCGTCGGCTACGTCGAATGGAAGCAGCGTTACGCGCAGTTGCCGAAGACGTTCAATCCCGTGAGGTTCGATCCGGCGCAATGGGCGGACGCGGCGCACGCGGCCGGCATGCGCTATGTGGTGTTCACCACCAAGCACCACGACGGCTTCTGCATGTTCGACACCGCCACGACCGACTACCGCATCACCGCGCCGGACGTGCCGTTCCATGCGAACCCGAAGGCCAACATCGCGAAGGCGGTATTCGCCGCGTTCCGCGCACACGGCTTCGGCATCGGCGCGTATTTCTCCAAGGCCGACTGGCACGCGCCCGATTACTGGTCGCCGCGCTGGGCCACCCCGACCCGCAACAACAATTACGACGTGCGCAAGTATCCGGAGATGTGGCAGCGCTTCGTCGAGTTCACGCACCGGCAGATCGACGAGATCACTTCGCGCTACGGCCGCATCGACCTGATGTGGCTGGACGCGGGCTGGGTGAATGCACACAGTCATCCCGATGCCAAGGCCTACGGCATGGAAGTGCCGTGGGCGCAGGACCTCGACATGCCGCGCCTCGCTGCGACCGCGCGCCGCAACCAGCCCGGCATCATCCTGGTCAATCGCGCCGACGGCGGCCCCTACGAAAACTACCGCACGCCCGAGCAAACCGTGCCCGCGCACCCGCTGCCGTACCCGTGGGAAACCTGCATGACCATGGGCAAGTCGTGGTCGTGGGATCCGCACGACGTCTACAAGTCGCCGCGCGAGCTGGTGCACACGCTGGTCGGGATCGTAGCCAGGGGCGGCAACCTGCTGCTGGGCATCGGACCGCAGGGCAACGGCGAGTTGCCCGCCGCGGCGCTTGCGCGGCTGCGGGCGATCGGCGAGTGGATGCGGGTGAATGGTTCCGCGATCCACGCCAGCCGCCCGTTCGCGCCCTACGCCGACGCCAAGTTCCGGTTCACGCAAGCAAAGGATGGCAGCGTCAACGCCATATATCTCGCCGACGCCGATGAGGCGGCGCCGCCCGCCAGTTTCGTGTTGCGCGGCGTGCACCCCGCCAGCGACGCGCGCCTGACGCTGCTGGGAAGCGGCGAAGCGCTCGCGTGGCGAGCGCACGACGACGGCATCCACGTCGAAGTGCCCGCCGCCGTGCGCCACCGCCTGGCGGGGGCGCTGGCCTGGACGCTGCGCGTTTCCGCGATTCGGCGCGCCGCGTCCGGCTGAACCGCGCCGGTACGGCCGCTTTCCCCTCGCATGACAACGTTGTCCATGGGGCTTCCCTTGGGGCGGCGGCGGTTCTAGTATGCGCCGCGGGGGAAAGTTTCATGGGTGCATCGCTGACTCAAAACTGAACCATCGGGTTCGCAGGACTTTCGGGAGGGTTCCATGCAACGCGCCGACTTTCGCCACAATGCTCTCGCGCTCGCGCTGTCCCTGGCGCTGATCGCCCCGTCGCCGGCGCTCGCGCAATCCGCCACCACCGAGGCCAACGGCCAGACCACGCAGCAACCGCCGCCCGCAAATCCGCCGCCGTCCAGCGCAAAGCCCGAGACCTTGCAGAAGGTCACGGTGCTTGGGTCCATGATCCCGCGCTCGCAGGTGGAAGGTGCGGCGCCGGTGCAGGTCGTGACCGGCGCGCAAATCAAGGCGCAGGGCTACACCACGCTGTACCAGTTCATGAACTCGCTGCCGCAATCGACCGGTGCGTCGGACTTTGGCAGCAATCCCACGACTTGGGGCAGCACCGCGGTCAATGCGCGACCCATCGATCTGCGTGGCCTGGGTCCGCAATACACGCTGCTGCTGATCGACGGGCATCGGGTCGTGGATTACCCGCAACCCCAGAACCAGTGGTTCGGCCACTACACGTTCCAGAACGCCGCGAACATCCCGACCGGGATGATCGACCGGGTCGAGGTTCTGACCGGCGGCGACTCGGCGATCTACGGCTCGGATGCGGTGGCGGGCGTGGTCAACGTGGTCCTGAAACACCAATACCAGGGCGACGACCTGCGGTTGCAGGCCGGCGGCGATACCCGTGGTGGTGAGCAGTTCAACGATATCTCCTGGACCGGCGGAAAGTCCGGCGACAAGTGGCACATCGTCTACAACTTCGAGCACAGCAACCGCTCTCCGCTTTGGGGCAAGGATCGGCCCGGATTCGACGCGGTGGACGACGCAGGCTATGGAACCTGGAACCCTGCCGCACGGATGTTCGGCTACCAGTACGACGTTGCCGGCGCGTCCGCGATTTCATTGACCAACGCCGATGGCAAATACCTCGCGCCGCCGCCGGGTTCGTGCGAGTCGTTTCCGTACTTCCGGCGCAGCGAATCGAAATCGGTGGGCACCAGCGGCAACCAGGTCACCGGTCCGGTCACCGACAACGGCACCTATTGCGCGCAGCCCGAGGTCTTCCGCAACTGGGTGCTTTCGCCGGGTTTCCGCAGCAACAACGGCTACGTATATGGCGACTACGAGATCAACCCGAACCTGAGCGCATACGGCTCGGTTGCCTTGTACACGACCACCGGCATTTCCCAGACGCAGCGGCCGTTCGCGTATCCGATGGGGGGGCTGCCGGTGCCGTTCTACGACCAGGGCACCGGGCAGGTCATCACCAAGTACGCCAGGCAGTGGACCCAGCTGGAGATGGGTACCCAGGGCAGCACCTACGACAGGGAAAAATACTGGGATATCCGGGTGGGACTGAAGGGCGGTTTCCTCGACGACCAGTTCAACTGGAACCTGGAACTCGGCAGCCAGAAGTACCTCGTGCACGAGGATTACACGGGCTTGAGCGAACAGGGCATGTTCAATTTCCTGTTCGGGCCGCAGCTCGGTACCACGACCGTCGATGGCACGACGTACCCGATCTATGACATCAACCAGCAGCGCTTCTGGCACCCGATCACGCCGGCGGAATATTCGACCTTCGGCGTCGCGGGTACCAACACCGCAGCGTCGAAGCTGCAAGACCTGACCTTCAACGTCAACGGCGACCTGTTCAAGCTTCCATGGGACGACAAGCCGGTGGGCTGGGCCGCGGTGCTTACGGCCGACAATCAGGGTTTCGAGCTGTCGCCGGACGCACGCGGCAACACCGTCGATTTCGGCGATCCGTTCCAGGACCTGAACATCGCCCAAGGTACCCGCCAGCACTACGCGTTCGGCACCGAGTTCCGCGTGCCGATCCTGAGCACCCTGACCTGGGACATTGCGGGTCGCATCGACAAGTACCACGACGCCAGCATCGCCAACATCGCGCGCACCTGGCACACCGGGCTGGAATGGCGGCCGTTGCCGGGGCTGCTGCTGCGCGGCAGCTACGGTACCAACTTCCGCGCGCCCGGGATGGACGCGGTCTACCTGCAGAACTCGATCAGCACGGTCGGTGACTACAACGATCCGCTGCAATGCATCCAGAACCACCAGGCGAGTTGCCCGGATTTCCAACACTCCACGTTTTTCAACCAGTTCTCCGGCGGCAACCCGAACCTGCTGCCCGAAACCGGCCGCGACTGGACCTACGGGTTCGTGTGGGACATTCCCCACGTGCGCGGCCTGTCGGTGCAGGCGGACTACTGGCGCATCGAACTCAACAACCAGATCAATTTCATCGGTCTGGGCACCGCACTCACCGACGAGGCCGGTTGTCTGACCGGGCTGCAGGTGGGCGGCGCGCCGTACACCGCGCATACGGTCGGGTCGGAGTATTGCCGATTGGCAATCGCCAACGTGACGCGCGATGCGGCGGGCAACATCGTCGCGGTGCACACCGGTCCGATCAACGAGAACTACGAGGCACGCAGCGGCATCGATGGCGCCATCAACTACAACCTGCAGACCGAAAGCGCGGGTGCATTCAACTTCAGCCTGCACTACACCAACTACCTCACCGACTACTCGCGCACGCTTGCAAGCGACCCGTTGATCAACCACCGGGCCGACAACGTGATGACGCGGATGACCGCGACGGCCAACTGGCACAGGGGCCCGTGGGACGCCACCCTGTATGGCCTGCGTTATGGCGGGGTGCGCGCCAACAACTACGGTGGTTGCGAAACCCTGGCCAACGGCATCCAGCCGAGCCTCGGCGATCCGCAGTGCGCGGTCTACACCGACCACATCAAGCCATGGGTGATCTGGAGTGCCGCCGTCGGCTACCGGTTTGACAAGCGGGTAAAGATGACGCTTAACATCAACAACATTTTCGACAAGATCGGCTTCATCACGCCGTACGCGGGCGGCTTCCAGTTCATTTCGACTTTGCAAGGCCAAAGCTATTCCGGTCGTCAGATATTCTTGACCATCGACTACAAGCTCGATTGACACCTGCTGCGCCCGGTCGCGTCGCTTCCGGCCGTCCCGGAAGGTGCACGCAAGCGGTACGCTCGGCCGTGGTTCACGCGTTCGCCACACGAGGTGTTGGTCCTGATTGATGCGCACGTCCACTTCTGGCGGATCGGCCGCAACGGTTGCGCTTGGCCGCCGCCGGCGCTGACGGCGATCCATCGTGATTTCCTGCCGGACGACTGGGGGCTTGCCGGACCGCCGTGCGGCGTCAACGTAGCCATCGCGGTGCAGTCGCAGGCCAGCGAGCGTGACACCGGGTGGCTGCTGGAATTGGCCCGCGACGATCCACGCATCGCAGGCGTGGTTGGCTGGACGGACCTTGCGGCACCCGACGCGGCGGACCGCATCGCCGCGCTGTCGAGGAACCCCAAGTTGCGCGGGCTGCGGCCGATGCTGCAGGACCTGCCGGATGATGACTGGATCCTGCAGCCCGCGCTGGCGCCCGCCATCGATGCGATGGTCGCGCACGCCTTGGGTTTCGACGCACTGGTGCGGCCACGCCACCTGCCGCCGCTGCTGCGTTTTGCGAGGCGCCATCCGGCATTGCGCATCGTGATCGACCATGCCGCGAAACCCGGCATCGCGCACGCCGTGCTTGACCCGTGGCGTGCGCAGACGGCTGCACTGGCGGAACTTCCGAACGTGGCCTGCAAAGTATCGGGCCTCGTGACCGAGGCGGGTGGACGCCTGGATGCCGAGGCGTTGCGGCCATACGTCGGGCACCTGCTTGACACCTTCGGGCCGCAGCGCCTGCTGTGGGGCAGCGACTGGCCGGTGCTGAACCTCGCCAGCGGCTACGCCGCGTGGTTGCGCCTGGCCGACGCGTTGACCGGCCTCGCGGGCGCTGAGAAGGCCGCGGTGTTCGGCGGCAACGCCGCGCGGTTTTATGGTGTCGCCGGCGGAGGCGTTCGCTAGCCATGCTACGGTACCTGGGCCGCTTCGCGTTGTGCGCGCTGCCGCTGACGGGCGTGGTGCCACCGGCGTCTTATGCGGCGGCATCGGCAGGCGACGCGCCTGCCGCCGTCCCGGTGTTCGTCTCGGGCCGGGAAGGCTATCGGAGCTTTCGCATCCCGGCCATCGTGCGCCTGCCGGATCACAACCTGCTGGCGTTCGCGGATGGCCGCGTCGACGGCCCGGCCGACTTCGGCGACGTCAAGGTGGTGATGAAGCGCAGCCGCGACGGCGGCAGGACATGGTCGGGCCTACAGGTTGTGGCAAGCAACGGTTCGCTTCAGGCAGACAACGCGGCGCCGGTGGTGGACCGGCTGGATCCCGCGTACCTGCACGGGCGGCTGTTCCTGTTCTACGACACGGGCGATCAGCCCGAGCAGGCCATCCGCCGGGGGATCGGGCAACGCGAGGTTTGGTACGCCGCGTCCACTGACGGCGGGCACCGCTGGTCCGCGCCGGTCAACATCACCGCGCAGGTGAAGAAGTCCGGATGGCGCGCGTACGCCAACACGCCGGGACATGCCATCCAGTTGCGGCACGGCCGCTACAGGGGGCGCATTTACGTGGCGGCCAACCATTCAGCGGGCGCTCCGCAGTCGGATTCCGGCGACTATCGCGCGCACGGTTTCTACAGTGACGACCATGGCCGGACGTTCCACTTGAGCGAGGACGTGCCGATTCCGGGTGGCAACGAGGCGACCGCCACCGAGCTGTCCGGCAATGGCCTGATGTTGAACATCCGCAACCAGGCGCCGCGCCCGCGGCAACGGATCGTTGCCATCAGCCGCGATGGCGGCGTCCACTGGGACGCCGCCCATTACGATCCGGCCTTGCCCGATCCGGCGTCCGAGGGCAGCATGCTGGCCGTGGGGCGGGCACGGGATGGCAAGACGATCCTGGCCTTCTGCAATGACGCGGATGCCTCGCAACGGCGCAATCTTGGCGTGCGAATCAGTTTCGATGGTGGCCGCACGTGGCCGGACCGCTACCCGGTGGACGCGCAGGCGCGCGGAACCGGTTATTCCGATCTCGTGCAGCTGGGGCCGCATGCGCTCGGTGTGTTGTACGAGCGCGACGACTATGCGCAAATCGCGTTCAAGGTCATCCGCTGGAAACCCCAGCGCCGGTAAGGGAGGGAAAACGCATGCGTCGGGTACTGCTTGCAATCGCGTGGGTGGCGGTGTCGCTGGCTTGCGCCGGTACGGCGCACGCGCAGTTCAACCTGGTGCCGGAGCCGCAACGCGTGACGGCTGGCAACGGCGTGTTCGAGCTGCAGGATGACGGCCGCATCGCCGCGCCCGCCGACGCGCGCGCGCAATGGATCGCCGGTTTCTTGCGCGACGCGATCAAGCAGCAAAATGGCGTCGACCTGAAAGTGGTGGCGGCGCCCGACGAGGGCGGCATCACGCTGCGCATCGATCCGTCCATCAAGGGCGACGAGGCGTATCGGCTGGACGTGACGCCCGATCGCGTCACCATTGCCGCCGCCAACAATCGCGGCCTGTTCTGGGGCGCCGAAACCCTGCGCCAGTTGCTGCCGCTGCAAAACGAATCGCCGCCGACCCTTCCGGCAATCAGCATCCGCGATGCGCCGCGCTTCGCGTGGCGCGGCGTGATGCTG
>JAICHS010000016.1 GCA_025924775.1 Rhodanobacteraceae bacterium | reverse complement strand
TCCAGCGCGTAGTAGGTCAGGATGGCGTCGGCACCGGCACGCTTGATCGAGAGCAGCGCTTCCAGCGCGCAGGCCTTTTCGTCGAGCCAGCCATTGGCGCCGGCGGCTTTCAGCATCGCGTACTCGCCCGAGACCTGGTACACGAAGGTCGGCGCGCCAAAGTGCTGTTTCACGCGGCGCACGATGTCGAGGTACGGCAGGCCGGGCTTCACCATCACCGCGTCGGCGCCTTCGTCCAGATCCAGCTGCACTTCGCGCAGGGCCTCGTCGGAATTGCCGACATCCATCTGGTAGGTGTGCTTGGAACCCTTGCCAAGGCTGGCCGCCGAGCCCACCGCGTCGCGGAACGGGCCATAAAAACTGGATGCGTACTTGGCCGAATAGGCAAGGATGCGGGTGTGGATCAGGCCCGCCTTTTCGAGTGCCTCGCGGATCGCGCCGATGCGGCCGTCCATCATGTCCGAAGGCGCGACGAAATCCGCGCCTGCGTGCGCCTGCGACAGCGCCTGCTTGACCAGCACCGCGATGGTTTCATCGTTGAGGATGTAGCCGGTGTCGTCGATCAGGCCATCCTGGCCGTGGGTGGTGAACGGGTCCAGCGCGTCGTCACAGATCACGCCGAGTTCCGGAAAATGCGACTTCAGCGCACGCACCACGCGCTGCACCAGGCCATCGTCGTTCCAGGCCTCGCGGCCGTCGGCGGTTTTGCGGTCGTCTTCCAGGTGCGGAAACAGCGCCAGCGCCGGCACCCCGAGCCGTTGCGCCTGCTCCGCCACTGCCAGCAACGCATCGATCGAAAGCCGCGCCACGCCCGGCATCGAGGGCACCGGAGTGCGTACCGCACCCGTGCCTTCCTGCACGAACACCGGCAGGATCAGGTCGGCGGGTGTCAACACGGTTTCGCGCATCAGCGCACGGGAAAAAGCGTCACGGCGCATGCGGCGCATGCGGATGGCGGGGTAGCTCATGGCGGTCGTCCACAACGTCGATAACCGCTCATTGTAGCGACAGCTGTGAGCTGCGTCCCGATGGGATCCCCGCGTCTGGCACGAATCCTGCTGCATCCATCCCGTCACCGGCCCCGCAAGCGACGCCGGTGACCGGCGTCATAGTCATGGTGAGGTCAGGTGGTTGCAGTTAAATTACAGTTAATGCACAATCACATCCGAAAGATGGAATGTGTTTCGAAGGCCAAACCTCTGAACTGATTCTAAATCGCTGAAAAGACAATGATCTCCGTACTGACCTTGCTTGTATCCCTCACGCTCGCCGCCACGATCGCGGCGCTCAGCGTCAAGCGCATTCCCGAGGGCCAGGTCTACACGCTGCGGCGGCTGGGCAAGCCGGCCGGCACGCTCACGGCGGGCACGCACCTGGTGCTGCCACTGGTCGAGCACATCGCCCACAAGATCAGCATCACCGGCTACACCTTGGCCGTGGATGAACGGCTGGCCGACGACGCCAGCAGCGACGCCAACACCCTGCGCGGGCGGGTCTGGTGGCAGGTTCTGGATCCCGAGCGCGCGGAGGCGGTGATCGACCGCGCCGACGACATGATCCGGCTGCACCTGCGCGATGCCGTGCAACGCGCCGCCAACCCCGAGCCGCAAGACGCGCGTTCGCGCAACCAACGCATCAAGCAGACCCTGAACGGACGCCTGCGCGAGCGCGGCGTGCTGGTAACCCGGGTCGAACTGAATCTCGCCGCATAGGCGGAACCTACCAAGGGAGAAACGGTGAGCCCGCCCAGTTGCGGGCTCCTGTTTTTGCGGTATCTGTGCGATCGTCCCTGATCGCGACTTCGCTGAGAAAATGGACTGACTGAGTCATCCCTCGATCCTGAAAACCAGAACGGCCTTCCCTGGCCCGACTTTCCACAACGGCCGCTTCGAATGAAAGTCCGGAATCCCGCGCACGAACTCACTGATGGGCTTGCAGCCATGCACCTGGATATGCCTGCCGGTGCACAGGCGAAACTGCTGGCCTACATCGACCTGCTGGCCAAGTGGAACCATGCCTACAACCTGACCGCGGTGCGCGATCCCGCGGAAATGGTGCCGCGGCACCTGCTGGATTCGCTGGCGGTACTGCCGTTCGTGCAGGGCGCGACGCTGGCCGACCTCGGCAGCGGTGCGGGCCTGCCCGGCATCCCGCTGGCGATCGCGCGCCCGGCGCTTGCGGTGACCCTGGTCGAAAGCAACGGCAAGAAGGCCCGTTTCCTGCGTGAGGCCGTCCGCAGCCTGCCGCTGCCCAACGTCAAGGTTGCGCAGGTCCGCGTGCAGGATGCCGCGGGCCGCTTCGACACCGTCACCGCGCGGGCCTTCGCGAGCCTTGCCGACATGCTGGTCTGGGGCGGCCACCTGCTGGCCCCGGACGGGCGCTGGTTGGCCCTGAAAGGCCACGCGGACGCGGCCGAAATGGCCGCGGTTCCACCCGGATTCCGCGTCGTCGCGACGCATCCGTTGCGCGTACCCGGCGCGGCCGGCGAACGCTGCGTGATCGAACTGGCGCGAAGCCCATCCCGCAACGCCTAGGCGCGTGGGCGGTGGCAACGTTCGATGCGAAAAGTACCGCCGGCGTGGCCCGTTTTCCGACGGTTCAAAGGTCCATGCTGGTTTATGGACCGAGAAGCGGCGGGAAAATGGACCGGCGGCAGCGCTTTGCAGCCCGGACGCTTGCTGGCGTCCACGCTCCCGGGCTTGCGATGGTAGGCTACACCGCTCATCGTCACCGTTTCATCCGTTGCGACCCATGACGCGCATCATCGCCATCGCCAACCAGAAGGGCGGCGTCGGCAAGACCACCACCGCCGTGAACCTGGCTGCCGCGCTGGCGGAAACCAAGCGGCGCGTGCTGCTGGTGGATCTCGATCCGCAGGGCAACGCGACTTCGTCCGCCGGCGTGGACAAGCGAGCGGCCAAGCCCAACGGCTGCGAAGTGCTGCTGGAGGAGGCCTCGATCGAGGACGCGATCATCGCGACCGAAGCGGGCTTCGACCTGCTGCCCGGCAACCGCGACCTGACCGCGGCGGAACTGAAACTGGCCGACGCGATCGCGCGCGAAAACCGCCTCAAGGACCAGTTGGCCAGGCTGGGCGAGCGCTACGCGATCATCCTGATCGATTGCCCGCCGTCGCTGCACCTGCTGACCCTGAACGCGCTGGCCGCCGCCGACAGCGTGCTGATTCCCGTGCAATGCGAGTCGATGGCGCTGGAAGGCCTGACCGATCTTCTGGACACGATCAAGGCCGTGCGCGTGCGGCTGAACCCGCGGCTCGAGGTCGAGGGCCTGCTGCGCACGATGTTCGACGTGCGCACCGCGCTTGGCAACGACGTGTCGGAGGAACTGACGCGCCACTTCGGCGACAAGGTGCTGCATTCGGTGGTGCCGCGCAACGTGCGCCTGGCCGAAGCCCCCAGCCACGGCAAGCCCATCAATCTTTACGACCGCGAGTCGCGTGGCGCCATCGCCTACCTTGGCCTCGCCGGCGAGATGATCCGCAAGATGGGCCTTGGCCCCGCCCGCGGCGGCGGCACGTCGGCGGCCGGCACCGCGCCCGCCAGGCCCACGCCGCCGCCCGCCAATCCGCCCCGCACCCCCATGATGAAGGTTTCCGCATGAGCGCCAAACGCCGCGGCCTCGGCGCCCGCGATCTCGATGTGCTGCTGGGCGGTTCGGACGCCGATACGTCCGCGGAATCCGCCACCGGCGACACCCTCGACAGCATCGCGGTCGCGTCGATCCGCTCGGGCCGGTACCAGCCGCGCCGCCATTTCGACGAGGCCGCGCTGGACGAACTGGCCGCCTCCATCAAGCAGCAAGGCCTGATCCAGCCGGTCGTGGTGCGCGCGCTCGGGCGCGGCCAGTACGAACTGATCGCGGGCGAGCGCCGCTGGCGTGCCGCGAAGAAGGCCGGGCTTGCGGAAATCCCAGCCGTCGTGCGTGACATCCCCGCGCAATCGGTGCTGGCGATCGCGCTGATCGAAAACATCCAGCGCGAGGAGCTGACCGCGCTGGAAGAAGCCCACGCGCTGCACCGCCTGATCGACGAATTCAAGTTGAGCCAGCAGCAGGCCGCCGACGCCGTGGGCCGCTCGCGCGCGGCGGTCGCCAACCTGCTGCGCCTGCTGGAGCTGCCGCAAGCCATCCGCGACCTGTTGGACGCCGGCCGCATCGAGATGGGTCACGCGCGTGCGCTGCTGACCCTGCCCGCGCCGCGCGCCATCGCGCTGGCCGAGAAAGCCGCCGACCAAGGCTGGTCGGTACGCGAATTGGAACAGGCGGTGCGGCTGGCGCAATTGCCGAAGTCGCCGTCCAGAGGCAAGTCGCGCGACGTCGATCCCGACATCGCGGCGCTGGAACGTGAGCTTTCGGAAAACCTCGGCACCCGCGTCGAGATCGCCCAAGGCCGCGGCGGGCGCGGCAAGCTGGTGATCAACTATCACAGTGCCGATGCGCTGGAAGGCATCCTCGAAAAGCTGCGGTGATGTGGGCAGCAAAGCCTCGCCCGCGGGGTCCGGACATCCACGGAAACAAGGTAACGAATCCGCCCGTTCGTAGCTGCGTGGCAGAAGGCGCGGCCCCGATTCTCTCCGGCCTGTTTGCAAGTTCTTTTGTCGTTCCGGGGCGACCCGAAGCGGCAGACCCGGAATGACAAGCCGGGACAAAACCTGGCGTCGGACAAGCATGCGTCCGCCGCATCGGCGATAATTCCCGCTCCCGCTGCCAGGCACTGCTGATGCCCGATCTGTCCGTGGTTGTGCCCGTTTACAACGAGCGCGACAACATTCCGCCACTGCTCGCCGAAATCGCCGCTGCACTGCGCGGGCGCATCGATTACGAAGTGGTGTACGTCGACGACGCCAGCCGCGACGATTCGCTGGACGTGCTGAAGGCCGAGCGCGCCGGGCATCCCGAGCTGCGCATCGTGCGGCACCTCAAGCAGAGTGGCCAGAGCACCGCGATCCGCAATGGCGTGCGCGCGGCGCGCGGCGCGTGGATCGCGACCCTGGACGGCGATGGCCAGAACGACCCGGCCGACATTCCCAAATTGCTCGAAGCACGCAAGACCGCGAACCCGAAAGTAAAACTGTTCGCCGGTTGGCGCACCACCCGCCGCGACAGCTTCAACAAGCGCATCTCATCGAGGATCGCCAACGGCGTGCGCTCGCGGATGCTGCGCGACGCGACGCCCGACACCGGTTGCGGCCTGAAACTGTTCGAGCGCGAAACGTTCATGGCCCTGCCCTACTTCGACCACATGCACCGCTACCTGCCGGCGCTGGTGAAGCGCACGGGCTTCGAAAGCGTCAGTATCCCGGTCGGGCATCGCCCGCGCACCCGCGGCGTGTCCAAGTACGGCATGCTGGATCGCCTGTGGGTGGGCCTGGCCGACCTGCGCGGCGTGGCGTGGCTGATGCGGCGTGCCAAAGTCACCGATACCGAGGAATTGTGAAACCGGGGTCAGAGTGCACTTTCATGGAGGAGTCGACGTTCATCGCGAGCCCGGATTCGAAAGTGCACTCTGACCCCGGTTTCAACCCCGGTTCCGCCGCGCTTGCCGTGCTGCGCGACGTATTCGGCTACAACGCCTTCCGCGGCCACCAGCAAGCCATCATCGAACACCTTGCGGCGGGCGGCGATGCGCTGGTGTTGATGCCGACCGGCGGTGGCAAATCGCTGTGTTACCAGATTCCCGCGTTGCTGCGCGACGGCACCGCCATCGTTGTCTCGCCGCTGATCGCGCTGATGCAAGACCAGGTGGAAGCCTTGCGCCAGCTCGGGGTGGCGGCGGCGTTCCTCAATTCCAGCCTCGATGCGCCGGCGCAAAACGACGTCGAGCGACGCTTCCTTGGCGGCGAACTGAAACTGCTGTACGTAGCACCCGAGCGATTGCTCACCGGGCGCTTCCTCGACCTGATCGGCCGCGCCACAGTGTCGCTGTTCGCCATCGACGAAGCCCATTGCGTTTCGCAATGGGGCCACGATTTCCGCCCCGAGTATCGCGAACTCACGGTGCTGCACCAGCGCTTTCCCGGCATCCCGCGCATCGCCCTGACCGCGACCGCCGATGCTCCGACCCGCCGCGAGATCGTCGAACGCCTGACGCTCGGTCGGGCCCGGCAGTTCATCTCCAGCTTCGATCGACCCAACATCCGCTACCACGTCGTGCAGCGTGACCAGCCACGCCAACAACTGAAGGCGTTCCTGGCCGGGCACCGCGGCGAATCGGGGATCGTCTATTGCCTGTCGCGGCGCAAGGCCGAGGACACCGCGGCGTGGCTGGTCGAACAAGGCAGCATGGCGCTGCCCTACCACGCCGGCCTCGACGCGGCCACGCGCGCCTCCAACCAGCGGCGCTTCCTGCGCGAAGACGGCATCGTGATGTGCGCGACCATCGCCTTCGGCATGGGCATCGACAAGCCGGACGTGCGCTTCGTCGCGCACCTGGACCTGCCGAAAAGCCTTGAAGGCTATTACCAGGAAACCGGGCGCGCCGGTCGCGATGGCTTGCCTGCCGACGCCTGGATGACCTACGGCCTGAGCGACTTGGTCACGCTGGCGCGATTTATCCAGCAATCCGACGCCGACGAACCGCGCAAACGGTTGGAACGCGCCAAGCTCGACGCGCTGCTGGCGTTTGCCGAATCAACCCGCTGTCGCCGCCAGCAACTGCTGGCGTACTTCGGCGAAACGCTCGCCGAACCCTGCGGCAACTGCGACAACTGCCTCGACCCGCCGCCCACCTGGGACGCCACCGAGGCCGCGCAAAAAGCACTGTCATGCGTATACCGCACCGGCCAGCGTTTCGGCGTCGGCTACCTGATCGACGTGTTGCTCGGGAAAGACGACGCGCGCATCCAGGCGCAGGGCCACGACCATCTTTCCGTGCACGGCATCGGCACCGAACTCGACGCGCGGCAATGGCGCGGCGTATTCCGACAATTGGTCGCCCGCGGCCTGCTGAGTCCCGATCTGGAAGGCTACGGCAGCCTGCGCCTGACCGCGGCCGCGCACCCGGTCCTGCGCGGCGACGAAACGGTCCACCTGCGCCAGGAACCCGACCGCGCGCAACGCCGCGCCAGCCGTCGCGCCAACGCTTCCGGCACCCGCCGCAGCCTCGACATTGCCCCGCACGAGGAGCCGTTGTGGAATGCACTGCGCGAAACCCGCGCGCAACTGGCGAAAGAACAGGGCGTGCCGGCGTACGTGATCTTCCACGACGCCACCTTGTACGCGATGCTGCGCGAGCGCCCCCGGGATCGCGAGGCGCTGGCCACCATTAGCGGCGTCGGCGCGCGCAAGCTGGAACGCTACGGCGCGCGCTTCCTGGCCGTGCTGCGGGGCACCTAGAAACTGGGAGAAACTGGGTCAGCGCTTGCCCTTGGCCAGCGGCAGGTCGGCGCGTCTCCACGCCTCGATGCCTCCGGCCAACGTCGCGACGTTGGTAAAGCCGGCCTTGACCAGCCGCTTGGCGGCTTTGCCCGAGGCCACGCCGTTCTTGCACACCGTGACCACCTGCAAGGTCTTGGCCTTGGCCAGGTCCTTGTTCTCGGGGTCGAACTGGCTGGTCGCGACGTGCTTGGAGCCGGTGATGTGGCCTTTTTCGAAATCGCCGATCGCGGACAGATCAATCACCAGCGGCTCGCCGCGGTTGATCAGCTGCACCAGTGCCCCGGGCGTCAACTCGCGGAACCCGCGAAACCGGCGCGACACCTCCAGCCCGATCAGGGCCAGGATGATCACGATGAAGGTTGCCACCAGCAGGACGTGCTGGCCGATGAACGCTGGCAGGCGGGTCAGGAACTCATGCATTGCGGGGTCGTGATCCAAGGGGAAACGGTGCATTATCGCGGATCGCGGGGCCACGCGCTCACGGTCGCGCGCGGGTGCCGCCACCGCCAGAAAATTCGTTCGCGCTGGGCGCAGCGAACGAAGTCGAAACGCCCGCCTTTCGCCTTCGGTCCCTCTGGCACGCACCCAGAGCCTGCCCCGGACGTGATCCGGGGACGGACGGCACCAGTCCGACGCCCTACTGTTGCGGGCTGATGTCCGGCAACCCCGACTCCAGCCACCAATGCTTGGCCTTCGCGTCCCAACGCCAGGTCTGGTGGTCGAGCACGCTGTAAACGCGCTGGCTGGCCTTGACGATCAGGCTGATCTGCGCGGTCTGCCGGATGCTGTCCTCGCCGGTCGCAGTGGGCCCGGAGGCGGTGTACTCGGCCACGCGCACCGTGTTGTAAAGCGCCTTCTGCTGCGGGGTCAACGGGTGCGCCTCGCGCACCACCGGATCGACGTAATCCCACGCGCTCTGGAAATCGCCCCAGCGCAGCGCGGCGGCGTAGCCATCCAGGGTCTCGTCGCGCTGGGTATTCTTGTTCTGCAGGGTGGCGCAACCCGCCAGCAGCAACAACGCCGCAGCCACGATGATGATCCGACGCATGACGTTCTCCCCCACGGCGATCCGCCGCTGATTGTGCCCGATCTTGGGGCCGGCCGCGGCCATGCCGGGGCCTACTGGCGCCGCTTGGCGACGAAGCGCGCGGTCAGCGTCGCGGCGGCGCCCAGCTGCCCCTCGATGTCGCAGGTGACGTCGACGCGGCCCTTGCCGCGAACGCGCACCGCCGCAACCAGCGCGTCCAGGGCGCCCGGTTCGTTGAAGCGCGCGCGGCCACGCAGTTCGCCCCACACGGGTTCGCGATAGCGGATCTGCGAATCGCCGACATAGATGTCGCACGCCAACCCTTGCGCCCGCAGGCCAAGTTCGATCAAGCCCCAACCAGCCAGCGTCAGCAGCGATGCCATGCTGCCGCCGAACGCGCAGCCCTTGTCGTTGATGTTGGGGGCCAGCGGCGCGGTCATTTCCAGCTCGTCGCCGCGGTAGCTCGGCACGGCAAGCTGCATCGCGCGCGCCAGCGGGATGTGCTCGAGGATGTGCGCCTCGAGCGTCTTGGCCGCGGAGACTTCGGTATCCATCGTGCCAGTCTGACGCGCCACGCATGCTGCGACAAGATCGACGCGCGCGCGCCTATCATCGGCGCATGCCACGCCAACACTCGCTCAAGGGCAGCTGCATCGTGATCACGCGGCCCGCGGGCAGCGCCAGTGGGTGGGCCCGCCGCGTCCGCGCGGCAGGCGGCACCCCGCTGTTGCTGCCGGGTTCCAGCCTGCGCGCGCCCGCGGATGCAGCGGCCGCGCGCACCGCACTGAAAGCCGCACTGGCGTGCGACAGCGTGATCTTCACCAGCCCCGCCGCGGTGCGTTTCGCACGGCGCCTGGCGCCGCTGCGCAGCCGCGCGAATCTGCTGGCGCCCGGCGCGGGCACCCGCCGCGCCTTGCTGCGCGCGGGCTGCCGACAGGCGCTCGCGCCCACGCGCGAGGACAGCGAAGGCATCCTCGCGTTGCCGGCGCTGCGGGAGGTACGCGGCCGGCGCATCGGCATCGTCGGCGCCGCCGGCGGGCGCGGCCTGCTGGAGCGGGAACTCGCCGCGCGCGGCGCGTCCGTGCTGCGCGCGCACGTGTACCGGCGGCTGCCGGCGCGACTCGATCACCGCCACGCCGAGGTGCTGCAGGCCACCGCGCGCAAGCCGCTGTACGTGCTGCTTTCCAGCGCCGAGGCCCTCGCCAACATCGTCGCGGGCCTGCCCAAGACCGCACTGTCGACGCTGCTGGCGGGAACCGCCGTGGCCAGCAGCCAACGCATCGCCGACGCCGCGCGCACGGCCGGTTTCACACACGTGTTGCAGGCGGATTCGCCGCACGCGGACGCCATGCTCGCGGCCGTCGTCGCGGATGCGCACCCGTCGCGCTGTTAGCATGCCGGCCATGAGCAACGACACCGACGCCGCCGACGCCGAACCGCGGCCGCGCAAACCGCACCGCCGCCCCCTCGCACTCGCTACGCTGGCCATCCTCGTGGCCATCGTGGCGTTGGCCGTGGCGGCGTGGAGTGTCTGGCGGTTGCAGCGCTTCACCCAGGCCGAACTAGCGGCGCGCAAGCAGGACGCTGCGACCATCACGGCCCTGCAAAGCCAACTGGCCACGGGTGCCGAACAGGCGCAGGCCGGCGACCGTCGCATCGGCAAACTGGGCACCGGGCTGGATGACCTGCGCGCGAGCACCCAGGGGCTGGACCGGCGCATCAACAACCTCGAAACCGCGTACGCAACCCTGAGCGGACAGCAGCAGTCGGCCCACGACACGGTGCTGCTCAACGACACCGAAATGCTGTTGCGCACCGGCGCGCAGCGCTATGAGTTGTTCCACGACACCGCCGGCGCCCTGAAGGCCTACACCCAGGCGATCGACGTGCTGTCGCAAGTGCAGAATCCTGCGTTCGCGCCGGTCCGCGCCAGCGCCGGCACCGAGCGCGACGCACTGGCGGCCTCCGCGCCGCCCTCGCGCCAGGCGGCGCTGGATGCGTTGTCGAATTTGCGCAGCAAGGTCGCCACGCTGCCATTGGCGTCGGCCGAGGTGCCCGCATCCGCGTCCAGCGCGGCGCGGACACCCGGGTTCTGGTCGCGGATCGGGCGCGCGTTCAGCGGCATCGTGCAGGTCTCACGCGACAACGGCAAGGCGCCGCCGCTCGCGGATACCCGGTTCGCGCACCAGACCTTGTCGCTGGATCTCGCGCAGGCGCAGGAAGCGCTGCTGGCCTACGACAACGGCGCTTACCGCGCGGCCTTGCAACGCGCGGACACCGCGCTGGCCGACCAGTTCCTGGCCAGTGATGCGGGCGTCAAGGAAGCCACGGCGCAAATTACCAACCTGCTGTCGCAACACAGCGGCGGCCCGGCGCCCAAACTGGGTGGCGCACTGGCGCAACTGCAGGGCTTGCGCGCCAGCCAGCCGGCCACACCGGCCTCGACGGCGGCACCGGCCGCGGCGTCCACGGCCGGGCGCAAGCCATGAAGGGCAAACGCTGGCTGGTCCTGGCGCTGGTCATCATCCTGCTGCTGGTGCTGGCGGTCTGGTGGCTGTCGGCCGACCCGGGCGTCGTGCTGATCCGCTTCCGCGGCTGGCGCGTGGAGGCGACGCTGGTCGGCGCGGTGGCCCTGCTGATCGCGGCGTGGATCGCGATCGGCTTCCTGTGGTGGCTATTGCTGTGGCCGTTCGGCGCGATGTCGCGTCGCCGCCGCCGCATCAGCCACGAACGCCTGCGCGATGGCCTGGTCGCCCTGAACGAAGGCCGCAACGTCGAGGCGCACCGCACGCTGCAGCGCGCCGCGCAGTACGCCTCGCTGCGTTCGCCGGCGCTGTTGTCGGCGGCCGAGGCCGCGCACCGCCACGGCGACACCACGCGCGCCCTGGAAACCCTGGACGAAGCGGCGCAACACGCCCCGGAGGCCGCACGCATCTTGCGCGCACGCGTCCTGCGCGAAAGCGGCCGCGCCGAGGAAGCCTTGCAGCTGTTGGCACCCGGCGCCGACGCGGGCAAGCTGCCGCCCGCGGGCTGGCACGAATTCGCGTTGGCGGCGCTGGCGACCGGCCAACCCGAGAAGGCGCGTACGGCGCTGGAGCCGCTGCGCAAATCGGACATGCTGGGCGCGACGGCCCACGCCGAACTGGTCGATCGCGTGCTGGGCGCGTTGCTGGGCGCGGCACCCGACGCGGACACCCTGCAGGGCCTGTGGAAACACGCGACGCGCCAGCAGCGGCAAATGCCCACACTGATCGAGGCCTACGCCCGCCGCGCAGCCGCGCTGGATGTGTCCAGTGACGCACTCGACGCCATCGAGGACGCGGTCAAGCGCGAATGGACCCCCGCGCTGGTGGCGGTCTACGGCGATGCCACGCCACCCGCCGAAGCCGCCGCGCGCCAACGGACCGCGTTGCGCTGGCTGGAAGACCACCCCAGCGACGACATCCTTTTGCGTACCCTCGGCGTGCTGTCACTGCGCGCCTCGGACCCGCGCGACGCACGCGAATATCTGGTGCGCGCGCTGGCCCTGCACCCGACGGCTGCCAGCTGGGCGGCGCTCGGCGACGTGCAATCGGCGTCCGGCGAGACCGACGACGCCACGCGCTGCTATGCCAACGCATGGAAATGCACGCAGGGCGAGATCATCGCACCGCGCCCGCAGGAAGCCGGCCTCGACACCAGCCAGTTCACCCCCGAGGAACGCGACGAGCACGGCGTGCCGCGCCTACCGACCTGACCGCCGCGTGCCGGTGCGCGCTGCGGCCGCCCGCCACGCGCGGAAGCCGATCGGGCGGCCACGCCGTCTTTGACTGCGGACTACGCCATGCCCATCTGGAAGCAACACGCCGATCTCGAAACACTCAACGCCTGGAGCCGGCACACCCTGATGCAGGCGCTGGACATCCGCATCACGGAAATCGGCGACGACTTCCTGCGCGGCACCATGCCGGTGGACGATCGCACCCGCCAGCCCTACGGCATCCTGCACGGCGGCGCATCGGTGGCGTTGGCCGAAACCCTGGGCTCGAGCGCCGCGATGCTGTGCTGCGAAACCGGCCGCGCAACGGTCGGCCTCGACATCAACGCCAACCACCTGCGCGCGGTGCGCGCAGGCCTGGTCACCGGCACCGCGCGGCCGATCCACGTCGGCCGCAGCACGCAGGTGTGGGAAATCCGCATCGAAAACGCGGCTGGCGAACTGACCTGCATCTCGCGGCTCACGATGGCGGTGGTGTCGGGCGCCGCCTTCGCCTTGCGAAAATAGGGCTTCTCCCGTCGCACCGCCCGCGCGTCTCGCCCGGCGCGACGATCACCGCGTAACGTTGACCGCATCCCGGCCCCTACAATCGCGCTATGGAAACCACCCTGCTGTACGTGCTTGTCGCGCTGACCGCGCTGACGGTCATCCTGCTGGGCGTGCTGTTGCTACGCCCGCGCGGCGACGCGGCGCTGCAGGAAAAGCTGGAATCGCTGCGCGGCGACAGCGACCGGATCGAACGCGCCGTGCGCGAGGAACAGCGCGCCGGGCGTGCCGAGCAGACGCAGTCCTTCGAGCAGTTCCGCGGCCACGTGCAAACGCAACTGGATGCCGCGAACACGCAGCAACGCCAGCGCATCGAGGAGTTCGCGACGCGCCTCGGCCAGCTGACCGAGCGCACCGATCGCGGCGGCGAAGCGCTGCGCAACCAGCTGCTCGAGGACGCCCGCAAGGCCCGCGCCGAAGGCCAGGCCACGCTGCAGCGGTTCAGCGCCCAACTGCAGGAGGCGCTGAAGGCATTGACCGCCGACAACCAGCAGCGGCTTGCCGAGGTGCGCAGCACGCTGGATACGCAGCTGAAAGCGCTGCAAGCCGACAACTCTGCGCAACTGGAAAAAATGCGCGCCACGGTCGACGAGAAACTGCAGGCCACCCTGAGCGCACGCCTCACGGCATCGTTCAAGCAGGTGACCGACAGCCTCGAGGCCGTGCAGCGCGGCTTGGGCGAAATGCAGACGCTGGCCATCGGCGTCGGCGATTTGAAGCGGGTCCTCACCAACGTGAAAACCCGCGGCACCTTCGGCGAGGTCCAGCTGGGGGCCTTGCTGGAACAGCTGCTGTCCGCCGACCAGTACGCCGCCAACGTGGCGACGGTGCCGGGTTCCAGCGACCGTGTGGAATACGCCATCCGCCTGCCCGGCCGTGCCGCTGACGACACGGCCCCCGTGTGGCTGCCCATCGATGCGAAGTTTCCCACCGAGGACCACCAGCGGTTGCTCGACGCCCAGGAACGGGCCGACCCCGAGGCGGCGGCCGCGGCGGCCGCCGCGCTGGAGCGCCGCGTGCGCGACGAGGCCAAGACCATCCATGCCAAGTATGTCGAGCCGCCCGCCACCACCGACTTTGCCATCCTGTTCCTGCCGACCGAAGGCCTGTACGCCGAAGTGATTCGCCGCCCCGGCCTGTTCGAGGCCCTGCAGCGCGACTACCGTGTCACCATCGCGGGGCCCACCACGCTGACCGCCATCCTCAACGCCCTGCAAATGGGCTTCCGCACGCTGGCCATCGAGAAACGCTCGAGCGAGGTGTGGCAGATCCTGGGCGCGGTCAAGACCGAATTCGGCAAGTTCGGCGCAATCGTCGAGAAGGCCAAGAACCAGCTCGACAGCGCGCGCAACAACCTCGACGAGCTGGTCGGCCGTCGCTCGCGTGCGATCGAACGCAAGCTGCGCGGGGTGGAAGCCATGCCCGACACCGCTTCGCACACGCTGCTGGAGGGCAGCGAGGTGGACGACGATGACCCTCAGGCCGATTAGACACCCGCGCGGCCCGCGCTATGGGGAACGCGGCTAGACTGAAGCGTTACACGCAGCCGGAGACCCTTCCATGACCGAACCCCGCAAACCTTCCCTGTGCGCCGCCGCCAAGCCGACCTCGCCCGAAGTCACGCGCGAGCAGGCCATGGACGCGGTGCGCACGCTGCTGCGCTGGACCGGCGACGAGCCGACCCGCGAGGGCCTGGTGGATACGCCGCGGCGCGTGGTGGACGCCTATGCCGAGTGGTTCTCGGGCTACCACGAAGATCCGCAGGAATACCTCGCGCGCACCTTCGAGGAAGTCGGCGGCTACGACGAGATGATCGTGCTGCGCGACATCCGTTTCGAGTCGCACTGCGAACACCACCTGGCGCCGATCATCGGCCGCGCGCACGTCGGCTACGTGCCGGACGGCAAGGTCGTCGGTATTTCCAAGCTGGCCCGCGTGGTGGACGCATTCGCGCACCGCCTGCAGGTGCAGGAAAAACTGACCGCGCAGATCGCCGCCTGCATCAACGCGGTGCTGCACCCGCGCGGCGTCGGCGTGGTCATCGACGCCTCGCACCAGTGCATGACCACGCGCGGCGTGCACAAGCGCGGCGTGTCGATGGTGACCAGCCAGATGCTGGGCAGCTTTCGCAAGGATGCCCGCACCCGCGCCGAATTCCTGAAGTTCATCGACATCGACGGCGGCGGCCGCTGACACGCTGGCCACGCTGGCCCGCGCCCGTCAGGTGCCGGCCGCGCACACACGCTAAAATCGTGGGCTTGTCCGCCCGCGAGCCTCCCGCTGCATGACCGAACCCCAACCGCTCGCGCACCCGCGTCATCGCGCCGCGGTGATCTTCATCTTCGTCACGGTGCTGATCGACATCCTCAGCTTCGGCATCATCATCCCGGTGCTGCCGCACCTGATCATCGAGCTGACCGGCCTGGGCAACGGCCAGGCCGGCATCGCCAAGGCCAGCGTGTGGGTGGCGGCCTTCGGCACGCTGTTCATGCTGATGCAGTTCGTGTGCTCGCCCATCCAGGGCGCGCTGTCGGACCGCTTCGGGCGGCGCGCGGTCATCCTGATCTCAAGCTTTGGCCTCGGCGTCGATTTCATCGTGATGGCGCTGGCGCCAGTGCTGTGGCTGCTGTTCGTGGGCCGCGCGGTGTCCGGCATGTGCGCGGCCAGCTTCAGCACCGCCAACGCCTACATCGCCGACATCACGCCGCACGACAAGCGCGCGGCCGCATTTGGCCTGCTGGGCGCCGCGTTCGCGATCGGCTTCATCGTCGGCCCGGCGCTGGGCGGCCTGCTGGGCCACATTTCCATCCGCCTGCCGTTCTGGACCGCGGCCTGCCTGTCGCTGGTCAACTTTTGCTACGGCTATTTCGTGCTGCCCGAATCGCTGCCGCCGGAGCGCCGCAGCGCGCGCCTGGACCTACGCCACGCCAACCCGCTGGGCTCGCTGCTGTTGTTGAAGCGCTATCCGCAGGTATTCGGGATCGCGGCGGTGTTCTTCCTGATGGCGCTGGCACAGTTTTCGATCAACTCGACCTACGTGCTGTACACCGACTACCGCTACGGCTGGGGCCCGCAGGTGGTCGGCTACACCCTGGCGCTGGTCGGCCTGTGCACCGGCATCGTGCAGGGACTGCTGGTGCGGCGCTGGACACCCAAACTGGGCGAACGGCGCATGATCCTCACGGGCCTCGCGTTCGTGGTCGGCGGCTACCTGCTGTTCGGCCTGGGCGGCAGCCAGTGGCTGTTCATCGCGGGCATCCCGCTGTTGTGCATGGGCGGCCTGTCGGGTCCGGCCGCGCAGGCGCTGGTGACGCACCAGGTCGATCCGGCCGAACAGGGGCGCCTGCAGGGCGCGCTCACCAGCCTGCAAAGCCTCGCGGGAATCTTCGGCCCCGCCGTGTTTGCCAACCTGTTCGGATGGTTCATCAGCAAGCACGCGCCGGTGGCCGACCTGCCCGGCATTTCGTTCCTGCTGGCGGCCGCATTGACGGCAGCGGCGTTTGCACTCACGATGCGCGTGACCCGCAACCTGCCCTCGTCGACGGTGCCCGTCGCACCCGCCGGCGGCCGCTAGGCCCCCTCACCACCCCCCGGCCACGCCTGGATTCCGATACCCGCCATGCCAACCTTTCTGCTGTGGTTGCTGTTGTTGATCTTCTGCTGGCCGCTGGCGCTGTTGGCGCTGTTGCTGTGGCCATTGGTGTGGCTGATCGCGCTGCCGTTCCGGCTGCTGGGGATTGCCATGGACGGCGTGTTCGCGTTGCTGCGGGCGCTGATCACGCTGCCGGCGCGCATCCTGCGCGGCTTCGGTTGATTTGTGCGATCGTCCCTGATCGCTGCGCAGCGAGGCGTCGGCGCGACTGCAATCCTTCGCTCCAGCAACACCAGAACGGGCATCCTGCCCTGACTTTTCACAACAGCCGCTTCGAACGGAACATTTTTTTGGAAGCGACTCAAGCATAGCCATCCACTTTCAATTTGGAGTCCAATCATGACCATCTCGATGTACCAGGCTTCCGTTCCGGTGTTCACACGCGCACTGACCAACCTCTCCAGCGTCTTGAAGAAGGGCGAGGCGTATGCGCAAGGCAAGGGCCAAAACCCCGACAACCTGCTGCAGCAGCGGCTGATCTTCGACATGCTGCCGCTGGTCAAGCAGATCCAGATCGCCTGCGACACCGCCGCGCGCAGCACCGCGCGCATGGCCGGCGTGGAACCGAAATCGTTCCCCGACAATGAAACCACGCTGGCCCAGGCGCACGCCCGCATCGACGCCACCATCGCCTACCTGAACTCGTTCAAGCCCGAACAGCTCGACGGCTGCGAAGACCGCAAGGTCGTGCACAAGACCCGCAGCAGCGAAACGGTGTTCACCGGCATCGACTACCTGCGCAACTACGCGCTGCCCAACTTCTTCTTCCACTGCACCACCGCCTACGACGTCCTGCGCGTGGCCGGCGCGCCGGTCGGCAAGCGCGACTACCTCGGCAGCTGATTCGGCGGGCGCGACGCGATCATCCCCCCGTCTTCCGGACGAAATTGCCGGATCTGATTCACGCGATACGTCGGCAATCACTGTTTTCCGTCATTCCGGGGCCGCTCGCATGGAGGGCGAGCGGACCGGAATCGGTCCTTCGTTTTGCGGGCGCGCCCAACCGATTCCGGGTTCGCCTGCGATGAAGCCGCAGGCGCCCCGGAATGACGAGAAGTGTTTAATCGCGGGCATGAGATTCGTTGGGGTACGACGCCAATCGGGTTGCCGGAAACAACGAGAGGGTTCGCGCCTCGCGTAAAGCCCCAACACCCCGCTCGCACAAGCGGGGCGTTTTTTTCGGTGCCCGCAGCCGACCGGGTTACCCTGCGTGGAGAATCCAACCCATCACGCCGCTGCGAAGGTGGCAAGCGGATGTCCAGCGTGCTGATCCAGCAATACCTCGCCGAACTTGCGCGGCTGCGCCAGGTCGGCGGCACGCACCGCGAAAGCGTGGTGCGCGAAGCCTTCAAGAAATTCAACACCTACCGCTTCGCGGATTACAAGGACAAAGTCATCGACCTGATCACGCGCGTCACTCGCGTCAGCGTCGAGACGCAAGCCATCGTCGCGGCCATGCGCGCCGCCCCGCGTACCCCGTAG
>JAICHS010000015.1 GCA_025924775.1 Rhodanobacteraceae bacterium | reverse complement strand
TCCAGCCGGATCGCCAGTGCCGTCAGCAGCATGAAAGGCCACGCCAGCAGCGACACCAGCGACGCGATGGCGACGTCGAAGCCGCGCTTGACTCGCCGCCGCAGCGGCGAAATGTTGAAACCTTCCGAGAACACCAGCCACGACGGATTGGTCAGGTCCATCATGATGTTGCCGGCTTCGCGTTCAAAGAACGCGGCCAGTTCCGTAACCGCCACCCCACGCTGCTTGCAATCCAGCAGCGCCCTGACCGGCAGCGTGCCGCGGCGGTCGTCCGGACCCACCACGATCTCGTCCACGCCGCAGTGGTGTATCCACTCGCACAGATCCCCCTCTGGATGCAGCAGCGACTTCGCGGGTACGGCGACCGGGTCGGACCCGATCGGCACGAAGCCCAGGATCTTGAAGCCGCGCTGGTCGGTCCTGCGGCGCATCTTGTTGACGACTTCCGCCGCGCGCTTGCCGGCGCCCAGCATCACCACCCGGCGCTTGAACAGGTCGGCATCCACGAAACCCAGGAACGCCACCCGCCACCCGGCCACCACCACGCAACCGAGCACCAACGCGATGCCCAGCACCCCGCGCCCCAGATAGGCCTCGGGAATCACGTAATACAGCACGGTCAGCGCGATCCAGCCCAGCACGAACGCTACGCCTTGCCGACTGAAGCGGCCCAGCCAGGTGGCGCGCAGATGCACCTGATAAAGTCCGAGCGCTGCCATTGCGAGGATCAGCACCCCCGCCACCAGCAACGCGTGCCAATGCACGGTGTGGCCGAATGCGCTTTGCACATCGGTGTCGCCCCAGAAACGCAAGGCCACCGCGGCGTAAACACAGCCCACCAGCAGCCCGAATTCCACCAGTACCAGCAGGGCTTGCCAGCGCAACGCACGTTGTCGGAACAGTCGGTACATGCTGAACCCTCCTGTAGTGCCGCTCCGTCATTGCCGCCGACTGGTCCGCGCGCGAAACGGGCACTCCTTATACTACAAACGTGACGCAGTTCAAACTTTTATCCTTCTCTAGATGTTATGCACGAACTGTGCCTGAAGATGGCCGACGTGGCTTTCGAGCACAAATAGTTGTATTTCCTGTTCTTTCCCCGAAACGGGGCGGCCTGCGCCATGGAATCGTCACCGCCCCGCAAGACCCGGTGTGCTTCTACGGTCGCATCAGCGGCACACCGCGTCCCTTGTGACCGGGCGGCACCTGCCCGAGGCTGGCCACGATATCCATGCAGCGGCGCGCCGTCGGCCACCTGACCGACGGCACGATGGACGCGATTTTGTTGCGGCTACGGCACCCGCACCGGTCGTGCGGTAGGGGGCCCCGGGCGGGATCAGGCCCGTCCAGGTCCGCGCGGCATCAGGATGCCGGCGGCGTCGCGCCGCTGAACTTCACTGCGGTGGCGCCGGTGATCGGCCCCGCCACGTGCGCCTGGTCGTTGATGTACAACTTCACAGGGCGTTCGAAATCGAGCGGGCCGTTCACGGTGGCACCAGCACCGATCGTGATGGTCGGCACGCTGTTGCTGTCGAAATGAATGCCGAGGACGCCACTGTCGTTGGGCTTTTCAACCTTGATCCCGCCATCCACCACGGCGTCGCCGCTGATGTCGATATCGCCGTTGACGGTGGTGATGCCCTGGCCGACGTGCGCGCCATCGATGTGGATGGGGCTGTTGACGTTGGTGAGCTTGCCGTTGACCGCGGCGCCCGCGGCCAGGCTGAGCGTGCCGTTGACGGCGGTGACGTTGCCGGTGACGGTGGCATCCTTGGCCAGCGTCACCGCGCCATTGACGGTTTCGACACCCTCGGCGCTGGCGTGCTCGTCCAGGGTGATGCCGCCGTTGACGGTGGTCGCCTTGCCCACCTTGGCGCCCTCGGCCAGGTGGATCCTGCCATTGACGGTGGACGCCTTGTCGGCTTTGGCATTGGCTTCAAGCGTCACCGACCCGTTGACGGTGCTGGCGTCGGAAACGCTGGTGCCGGCGGCGACATCGACCGAACCATTGACGCCGCTGATGCAGGCGGATAGCGCGAGTGGCAAGGCCAACAGGGCCAAAAGATGTGTGCAAAGACGTGCGGATCGCATGAGAAGTCTCCCGCGTGTAGGTCAAGCGCGATCCTGCCTGACTAGTGTGGTGTTGACAATAGGCACATCGGCACCCTGACTTCCGGGCCATCGCTAAACTGGCCGGATTCTTCCAAAGGCAACGCCATGCAGACCCTCGTGATGATCCGCCACGGCCAGTCACTGTGGAACCGCGAAAACCGCTTCACCGGCTGGGCCGACATCGACCTTTCCGACCAGGGCCGCGACGAGGCGCGCGCGGCGGGCGAACTGCTGAAACACGAGGGTTACGCGTTCGACGTCGCGCATACTTCGGTGCTGAAGCGCGCGGTGCATACCCTGTGGGGCGTGCTGGATGCGATGGACCTGGCGTGGCTGCCGGTGCACACCGATTGGCGCCTGAACGAGCGCCACTACGGCGCGCTGACCGGCATGAACAAGGCCGAGGTGGCCGCCAAGCATGGTGACGAGCAGGTGCACATCTGGCGCCGCAGCTACGACGTGCCACCGCCGCCGCTGGATCCTGCGGACAATTTCTGCGCCAACGACCCGCGCTACGCCAGGCTGGACCCGGTGCAGGTCCCGCTGACCGAATGCCTGAAGGACACCGTGGCGCGCGTGTTGCCGTACTGGCACGAGGTGCTGGCGCCCGCGATCCGCGACGGTCAGCGCGTACTGGTGGCCGCGCACGGCAACTCCATGCGTGCGCTGGTGAAATACCTCGACGGGATTTCCGACGCCGACATCACCAGCCTCAACATCCCCAATGGCGTGCCGCTGGTGTACCAGTTCGACGACGCGTTGCAGCCCGTCAAGCATTTCTACCTGGGTGACGCCGACGCGATCGCCGCGAAGGCCGCGGCGGTGGCCGCGCAAGGCAAATCACCACATGGTTAGCGTCGCCTGCCAGTAAAAATTGTCGTCATTCCGGGGCCGTCCGCGCAGTTTGCGGACGGAATCCGGAATCGGTCGTGTGTTTGCCGGGTTTGCAAAACCGATTGACTCGCGCCATCCATGGCGCTCGCGCTATGCGCCGCCACTGGCGTTCGCGTTTGCAATCCCTGCAAACGCAGTCGGGTTCGCCTGCGATGAAACCGCAGACGCCCCGGAATGACGACAAAGATGGAGCGCTGCAACGCGATCGGACGTTATTCCTTGGCCCGCTTCCACGGCCACGCCGCCGCGAAGGTCAACACGCCTGCGATGGCGAGGATGATCGGCGGCCACAGGCCAAGACGCGGCGCCAGCGCGAGGATCAGTGCAGCCCCCACCAGCAGCGCACCGGCGAAGGTCGCGGCGAGGATGCGGCGCTGGATCTCGCGCGCCAGCATGTGCAGGTGTTGCAGTTCGTGCTCGCCGACCTGCAGCGGACCGTTGCCCTCGGCCAGCTTGTCGAGCGCGCTGTGGATGCGCTCGGGCAGCATCGGCGCGATGCGCAGCCACTCCGGCACGCGCTTGCGGATTTCCTTCAGCGCGTGCCGCAGGCTGTAGCGGTCGGTCACGATGCGCTTCAATACCGGCTGCGCCACCGACCAGATGTCGATCTCCGGATCCAGCTGGCGACCCAGGCCTTCGACATTCAACAAGGTCTTTTGCAGCAAGATGAGCTGCGGCTGCAGCGTCAACTCGAACTTGCGCGCGGTGCTGAACAGTTTCGCCACCACTTCGGCCAGCGAGATTTCCGACAGCGGGCGCGTGAAGTACGGCTCGCACACGGTGCGGATCGCGGCTTCCAGCTCATCCACGCGGATGTGCCGCGGCATCCAGCCGGCGGCCAGGTGCAACTCCGCGATGCGCCGGTAGTTGCGCTCGAACATCGCGATGAAGTTTTCCGCCAGCCAGTATTGGTCCTCGTCGGGCAGCGAGCCCATGATGCCGAAGTCCAGCGCGATGAAGCGCGGATCGCGGGTGCGCGTGGGATCCACCCAGATGTTGCCGGGATGCGCGTCGGCGTGGAAAAAGTTGTCGCGGAAAACCTGCTCGTAGAACAGCCGCACGCCCTTTTCCGCCAGCGCGCGGCGGTCGATGCCGGCCTTGTCCAGCGCCACCACGTCGTCGGCCGGAATGCCGTGCACGCGCTCCATCGTCAGCACTTTTTCGCCGGTGTGCGACCAGAAAATTTCCGGCACGTACAGATCATTGGAGTTTTCGAAGTTGCGCCGCAACAGGCTGGCGTTGGCGCCCTCGTTCTGCAGGTTCAACTCGTTGCGCAGGGTCTTGGCGACCTCGTTGAACATGTCGCGCGGGCGGATCTTGTCGGCTTGCGGGTGCCAACGTTCGACCAGACTTGCCAGCGCATCCAGCAGCTCCAGATTGTGCGCGATGTTTTTCCTGACGTTCGGGCGCAGCACCTTGACCACGACCTCGCGGCCCGGAACGGGTGGCGCGGCCGCAGGCCGCTCCGGATTTCCTTCCCCCGCTCGCGGGGGAAGGTGCGCCGAAGAGCCGGAAGGGGGGAGCAATCTTGCGGCGTGCACCTGCGCGATCGAAGCCGAGGCCAGCGGCGTCTCGTCGAAGCTCGCGTACAACTCGCCGATCGGCTTGCCCAGCGAGGTTTCGACGATCACGCGCGCAACATCGCCGGGAAACGGCGGCACCTGGTCCTGCAGGGCGACCAGTTCGTCCGCCACATCCGCCGGGATCAGGTCGCGGCGCGTGGACAGCACCTGCCCCGCTTTTACCCAGATCGGGCCGAGTTCGGTCAGCGCCAGCCGCAGGCGGGCGCCGCGCGGCAGCGCGGCGATCTGCCTGCGCGGCCGTGGCAGCAACGCGCGCAGCCAGCGCAGCGGGCGCATCACGTGCGCCTCGTCGATCAGGTCGTCAATGCGATAGCGCACCAGTACCGCGGCCACGTGCACGACGCGCGGCAACAGGCGCAGCGACGTCATGGCTTGGCATCCCCGGCCGCGAGCCTTGCCACCCGTGCCGCCAGGCGCTCGCTGCGCTCACGCAACGCATCCACGTCATCCAGGAACGCATTCATCTCGGCAGGCGGCACGGTCAGGCGCGCCTCGTCACGCAGCCAATCCACACTGTCGTCGCGAAAATGCCGGGCGCCCTGGCCCGCCCAGCGTGCCGCGTCGTGCAGCGCGCGTGCGATGGCGGTGCCGGCCACTTCACCGAACACGGCGGCAAACGCCGCCTCGAAATCCGGTGTGTAGTCGCGTGCGAGCTGCTGCACGCGGTGCGCGAGTTCCGCGTCACCCGCAATCTCGACCTTGCCGGCCGGACGCGCGCCGTCGCCACGCCGCAGCGCCATCGCCAGCAGGGCGCCGGGGGTGGCGTTGACTTCGAAATCATTGGGATTGCCATCGTCGCCGGCACCGGGCGGCGGCTCGATCTGCAGGGTGCCGTGGCGTGCGGCGATCGCGAATGCGACCTCCGGCCCGCGCAGGTGCACGCCGATGCGGCGGCCTTCCAGCTTGTCGATCGCGGCACGCGCGTCGGGATCCAGCGCGACCAGGCGGTTCAGGGCCAGCGTCAGCGCCAGGCCCCCCAGCCGGCGCAGCGGATGGGGAATCCAGGCATTTGGTTCGTTCGGGGCCATCGGCTGATTGTAACGTTGCCGCTACGCGGCGACCCGAGCGGGCCGGCGCCGGCGACGCCGCGTTCACACCGCGCCGGGGAATCCCTGCTGCCGCCACGCCTCGTACACGGCCACCGCGACCGAGTTGGACAGGTTGAGGCTGCGGTTGTCGGGCTGCATCGGCAGGCGCAGGCGCCGCGGTTCGGGAACCGTGGCCAGTACCTCGGCCGGTAGCCCGCTGGTTTCGCGGCCAAACAACAGCGCGTCGCCATCGACGAACCGCGTGTCGGTGTAGCGGTGCGCCGCGTGGCTGGTGAAGGCGAATACGCGCGGCTGCAGCAATTCCGCCAGGCACGCATCCAGATCGTCATGCACCTGCAGGTTCACGAACTCGTGATAGTCGAGTCCGGCGCGGCGCATTTTCGCGTTGTCCAGCGCAAAGCCCAGCGGCCGAATCAGGTGCAGCGACGCGCCGGCGTTGGCACACAGGCGGATCACGTTGCCGGTGTTGGGCGGAATCTCCGGCTGGAACAGGATGACGTGCAGCATCCGGACATTATCGCGCCGGCGCTACGCGCGGTCAGCCCGAGCCACACCCTGCGACGGCACGCCTACCACGGCAGCTCCGCGCCGTCGTAGGCCAGGAACCGGCCTCCGTCCTGCACGCGCGCCCGCTCGACCAAGCCCAGCAGCGCGCGCGCCGAGTCGGCGGGATCCAGTGTGGCGCCATCGCCGCCCATCGAGGTTTTCAGCCAACCGGGATGCGCCGCCAGCACCACGATGCCACGCGGCCCGAGTTCCGCGGCCAGCCGTTTCACCGCCATGTTGAGCGCGGCCTTGCTCATCGCGTAGCTGATGGTGCGGAACGCGTTCGCCTGCGCGATGGACCCGAGCTGCGAGGTGATGCACAGCACCCGCGGCTTGTTGCCGAGCGCCAGCAGCGGTGCCAACGCCTGCGTGATCAGCAGCGGCGCCGTGGCATTCACCGCAAAACTCTCCGCCAGCGATTCGGCCTTGACGTTGCCGAAGCGCTCGCCCGAAACCAGCACGCCGGCGTTGTTGACCAGCAGGTCGAGGCGTTGCAAATGCCGGGCCGCGGCCGGGACCAATGCCGCGATCGCAACCGGATCGGTCACGTCCAGCGCATGCACGGCAAGCCGCTCGCCATACGCCGCCGCCAACGCGTCCAGCGCCCCGGCCGCAGCGCGGTCGCGACAGCACGCCAGTACGCGTGCGCCGCGCTCCAGCAGCTGGGTGGTGAAGGCCAACCCGAGCCCGCGATTGGCTCCCGTGACGAGGCAGCGTTGCATAAGTTTTCCCGGCTTGCGTCTAGTGTAACCCCATGATTGCGGTAGCGCTTTCAGGTGAATTGCTTTATCCCGTGGGCCCGGCTAGGTTGGCCGGACAACTCAATGTCCGGGGAGGACACTTCATGCGCACGCACTGGCTGGCGTGGCTTGCCGCGCTTGGCTTCACCGTGTTCGCGGGCACGGCGCACGCCGCCGACACCGGCAACCAGATGGACATTCCCTACACTCGCTTCAGCTTGCCGAACGGCTTGACCGTGGTGGTCAGCGAAGACCACAAGGCGCCGATCGTGGCGGTGAGCGTGTGGTACCACGTGGGGTCCGCGTACGAGCCCGAAGGCAAGACCGGCTTCGCGCACCTGTTCGAGCACCTGATGTTCCAGGGCTCGGAAAACCACAAGGACGAATACTTCCGCCCGTTCGAGCTGGTCGGTGCCACCGGCATGAACGGCACGACGTGGCTGGATCGCACCAACTACTTCGAGACGGTGCCGACGACCGCGTTGGACATGGCGCTGTGGATGGAATCGGACCGCATGGGCCACCTGCTGGGTGCGATCGGCCAGCCCGAGCTCGACGAGCAGCGCGGCGTGGTCCAGAACGAAAAGCGCCAAGGCGAAAACCAGCCCTACGGGCGCGCGTTCGAGGATATCCAGGCCAACGCGTTCCCGGCCAACCATCCGTACCACCACGACACCATCGGTTCGATGGCGGACCTGAATGCCGCGTCGCTGTCGACGGTGAAGCAGTGGTTCCGTGATTACTACGGCGCGGCCAACACCACGCTGGTGCTGGTCGGCGACATCACGCCCGAACAGGCCCGCGAAAAGGCCATGCAGTACTTCGGCGACATCCCTGCCGGCCCGCAAGTGCCGCGCCCGCAGCCGTGGATCACCCAGCGCGACCAGTCCACCCGTGGCACGATGACCGACAACGTCGCGCAAACCCGCATCTACCGTGAGTGGAACACACCCGGCCTCGACGCCGCGGGCAACGATCGCCTGATGCTGGAGCTTGCAACCGAGGTGCTGGGCGGCTCGAAGACCTCACGGCTGTACCAGCGACTGGTCTACCAGGACAAGCTGGCCGACAGCGTCTCGGTCGGCAACATGAGTTTCGAGTTGGCCAGCATGGCCCTGCTGCAGGTGGACGTAAAAAAGGGCGTGGACCCGAAACAGGTCGACGCTGCAATCGCGGACGAATGGGCGAAATTCCTGAAGGAAGGCCCGACCGCCGATGAACTGCAGCGCGTCAAGACCACCTACCAGGCCGCGACCATCCGCGGCTTGGAACAGGTCGGCGGCTTCTCCGGCAAGGCGGTGACGCTGGCCGAAGGACAGGTGTACCGCAACGATCCGGGCGCCTGGAAAAAGGATTACGACATCACGATGGCGGCGACCCCGGCCGCGGTGAAGGCCGCGGCCGACAAATGGCTGTCCAAGGGTGATTACACGCTCACCGTGGTGCCGGGCAAGGTCGCTGCGACCGACGCCGCAACCATCGTGGGCCGTGCGGCGGAAGCCGGGCGTCCCGCCGACAAGCTGTCGGCGGCAGGCGATTACAAAGTGACCAGGAGCGACGTTGATCGCAGCACCGGCGTGCCGAAGGTGACGACGTTCCCCAACCTCACCTTCCCCGCCCTGCAGCACGGCAAGCTTGCAAACGGCATCCAGGTCGTGTTGGCCGAGCGCCATTCGATTCCGGTGGTGCAGGTGGAAGCGCTGTTCGACGCAGGTTACGCCGCCGACCAGGGCCGCAAGCTGGGCACTTCCAGCTTCACGCTCAGCATGCTGGACGAAGGCACCAAGGATCTGGATTCGGTCGAAATCGCCAAGCGCAAACAGCGCCTCGGCGCGCAGATCGCGACCCGTTGTGATCTGGATACCTGCCATGCCTGGATGAGCGCGCTGGACGACAAGCTGCCCGACTCGCTGGCGTTGTATGCGGACATCATCCGCAATCCAGCGTTCCGCGACGCCGACCTTGCGCGCCTGCGCGGGCAGTGGATTGCCGGCATCGCGCAGGAAAAGACCCAGCCGACCGCGGTCGCGCTGCGTCTGCTGCCGCCGATCCTGTATGGCAAGGGCAATGCCTACGCGATTCCGTTCACGGGTTCGGGCACCGAAGCCTCGATCAAGGCGTTGACCCCGGCCGACATGCGTGGCTTCGCGGCCGACTACCTGCGCCCGGACAACATGCGGATCATGGTTGCCGGCGACACCACGCTCGCCAAAATCATCCCGCAGCTGGAAAAGGTGTTCGGCGACTGGCAGGCTCCGGCCACACCGATCCCGCCCAAGAACCTGGCCAAGGTCGCCTACCCGACAAAGTCCAGCGTGTACCTGGTGAATCGTCCGGGCGCGCAGCAGTCGATGATCATCGCCGGGCTGGTCGCACCCTCCACCAAGGCGCCGAACAACCTCGAGATCGGCACCATGAACGGCGCCTTCGGCGGTACCTTCACCTCGCGCCTCAACATGAACCTGCGTGAGGACAAGCACTGGGCCTATGGCGCCGGCAGTTTCCTGACCAACGCGATCGGGCAGCGGCCGTTCCTGATGTACGCGCCGGTGCAGACCGACAAGACCGGGCCAGCGATCGCGGAAGTGCTGAAGGAAGCGCGCGCGGTGGTAGGCGACAAGCCGATCAGCGACGCGGAAATCCGGAAGCTCAAGGACAACGACATCCGCAAGATGCCAGGCCAATACGAAACCGCACAGGCGGTACTGAACGCGGTCGCGGGCATCGTGAAGTACGATCGCCCGGACGACTATGTGCAGACGTTGAAGGCGCGGATCGAGGCGCAGCAGGATGCCGCGGTCAACGCCGCCGCCAGGGAAGTGATCCATCCGGACAAGCTGACCTGGGTGATCGTGGGCGATCTCGCGAAGATCGAGCAGCCGGTGCGTGCACTGAACCTGGGCGAGGTGCACGTGATCAATGCGGATGGCAACCCGGTGAAGTAGCGAGAGAGTGACCCCGCGTCCGTGGGAGAGGGGTTTGGAATATTTCCTTCTCCCTCTGGAAGAAGATGGCCCGAAGGGCCGGATGCGAGTTGAGGTTCCGTGCGAAGTCCACCGTGACGCGAGGCCGACCCCCCACCCGATCCCTCTCCCGACGGGAGGAGGGTTCTTTTTTGGTGCCACGAGCCCGGCAAGCAAGTCACCGTACAATGCACGCATGAGCGAACCGCAGGCCCCCGGCACCACCACCCACTTCGGTTACCGCGAGGTGCCGGTGGCCGAAAAGCAGAAGCTGGTCGGCCAGGTGTTCTCGTCCGTCGCCGGCAAGTACGACGTGATGAACGACCTGATGTCATTCGGCATCCACCGGCTGTGGAAGCGCCACTTCGTCGCCACCTCGGGCATTCGCCGTGGCGACCGCGTGCTCGACCTGGCTGGCGGTACCGGTGACATCGCGGCGCTGTTGCTGCCGCGCGTGGGCGCTGCGGGTAAAGTCGTCGTCGCCGACATCAATGCGGAAATGCTGCACGCCGGCCGCGACCGCCTGCTGGACCGCGGTTTGCTGCAAGGCTTGCGCTGGGCGCAGGTGAACGCGGAAGCCTTGCCATTCCCGGACGCCTCGTTCGATGCGGTCACGATCGCGTTCGGCCTGCGCAACGTCACCGACAAGGACCGGGCGCTCGGCGAAATGCAGCGCGTGCTGAAACCAGGTGGCCGGGTGTTGATCCTGGAATTCTCGAAGGTCACCCAGGCCTGGCTGGCGCCGCTGTACGACTTCCATTCGTTCCAGGTACTGCCACGCATCGGCAAGCTGGTCGCACACGACGCGGGCAGCTACCGCTACCTCGCCGAATCCATTCGCAAGCATCCCGACCAGGCAACGCTGAAGGCCATGCTGGAAGTCGCGGGTTTTCGCAACGTGCAGGTGCGCAACCTGTCCGCCGGCATCGTGGCGATCCACCGCGGTTACAAGGTTTAGGGGCGCCTCCCCATTTGCCCGTCATTTCGGGGTGGTCCGCGACCCCATCGCGGGCCGAACCCGGAATCGGTTTCGGGAGCCCGAAAACGGAAAACGGATTCCGGATCGCGCCCGCTGCGCGGGCTTGTCCGGAATGACGGGCCCCCGGTAACCCTCGTTGCTTCGTGGGAATGAACCAATGCGCGAGTTGTATCCGGACATCGAACCGTACCGCATCGAACATTTCCCGGTCGGCGACGGCCACACGCTGTACCTCGAGGAATGCGGCAACCCGGCCGGCCTGCCGGTGGTGTTCCTGCACGGTGGCCCGGGTGCGGGCATCTCGCCCAAAAGCCGCCGCTTCTTCGATCCGGCGCGCTGGCGCATCGTATTGTTCGACCAGCGCGGCGCGGGCAAGTCCACGCCGTTTGCCAGCATCGAAGCCAACACCACGCCCGACCTGGTGGCAGACATCGAGCGCATCCGCGAACACCTTGGCATCGAACGCTGGCTGGTGTTCGGCGGCTCGTGGGGTTCCACGCTCGCGCTCGCGTATGCCGAAATGCATCCCGGGCGCGTGACCGGGCTGGTGCTGCGCGGCATCTTCCTCGGCCGGCCGGAAGAAACGCGCTGGCTGTTCGAAGCGGGTGGCGCTTCGCGCATTTTCCCGGAGAAGTGGCAACACTTCGCCGCGGCGATTCCCGCCGCCGAACGCGGCCACATGCTCGACGCCTACTGGCAACGGCTGACGGCGGACGACGCGGCCGTGCGCGTGGCGGCCGCGCGCGCGTGGGGCGCGTGGGAGGGCGGCGTCCTGACGCTGGCGGAATCGCCGGAAACCGAGGCCGAATACGCCGCGCCGGAAATTGCCGTGAGCATGGCGCGCCTCGAGGCGCATTACTTCCGCAACCAGATCTTCCTTCAGCCGAACCAGTTGCTGCGCGACGTGGAACGCATTCGCCGCATCCCGGGCGTCATCGTGCACGGCCGTTACGACATGGATTGCCCGATGCAGAACGCGTTCGACCTGCACCAGGCGTGGCCGGAGGCGGAATTCCACGCGGTGCTGGCGGGCCACGCCTCGTCCGAGCCTGCGATCGTGGACAAGCTGGTCGAGGCCACCGACCGTTTCGCCGGCCGTCTCGGCTGAGCGAGCCTGCGCAAAAACCGGATGGCGCAGGCCGTCCGAAGCATGGAAACTGCGCGATTCCCGACGCGGAGTCCGCCATGCTGACCTTGTTCGATTACCTGCCTTCGCAAAACGGCTGGAAGGTACGCCAGTTGCTGCACCACCTCGGCCGCCCGTACCGCACGGAGATCGTCAGCATCTTCGAGGGTGCCGGGCGCAGCGTCGAGTACCTTGCCGTCAATCCCACCGGCACGGTGCCCGCGATCCGGCTGGACGACGGCCGCACGCTGGCGGAATCCAACGCGATCCTTGCCTACCTCGCCGATGGCACGCCGTATCTTCCGTCTGATCCGTTCGCGCGCGCCAAGGTGCAGCAGTGGCTGCACTTCGAACAGGAACGCGTGGAATCGGTGATCGGCTCGCTGCGCTACTGGACGCTCACTGGCAAGCTGGCGCAGCGGCCACCCGTACTGGTCGAGATGAAACGCGCGGCCGCACGACGCACGCTCGGGATTCTCGATCGCGAACTCTCCACGCACCCGTTCCTCGCCAACGACCGCTACAGCGTCGCCGACATGTCGGTGTTCGCGTACGCCAGCCGCGCCGAAGAAGCCGACCTGTCGCTGGAACCGTATCCGCACTTCCGCGCGTGGATCGCGCGGGTCCAGGCGCAGCCGGGATTCCTCGCGACGATGCATCCCTACAGCGAGGACCCGCACAGCACCAACGAGCTTCCGTGACGGGCGGGTCGGCGTCAGGCAGCGCGCAAATCCTGCGTGACCGTGCCCCACTCGGTGACTTCGGCGTCGTGCGCGGCGTCCCGCCAGGTTTCGGCCAGTGCCGCGCGGTACCACGCCTGCATCGACGGCAATTCCCGCAGCCGCGCGAAGTAGGCGCTGGTCGCCCTCGCCACCGGCGGCGCGAAGGTCAGCAGCCGATACGCCACCGGCGCGTAGAACGCATCCGCGGCGGTGAACGCGGCCCCCGCGAGGAACGGGCCGCCAAACCGCGCGAGGCCATCCGCCACCAGCGCATCGAGGCGTGCCAGGTCGGCGGTCAATGCGGCGTCCACGCGATGCAGCTTGACCCGGATGCCGCAGTTCATGCCGCACTGCGTGCGCAGCGGCATGAAGCCCGAATGCATTTCGGCGGCCACGCAGCGCGCGAAGGCGCGTGCGATCCTGTCGGCGGGCCACACGCCGGGATGCGCCTCGGCCAGGTATTCGGTGATCGCCAGCGAATCCCACACCGTGACCGCGCCGTCCACGAGGCACGGCACCTTGCCGCTGGGCGAAAAGCCGCCGAACTTGCCGACGTGGAACGGCACCAGCTGCTCATCGAACGGAATGCCAAGTTCATGCAGCAGCACCCACGGCCGCAGCGACCACGAGGAGTAATTCTTGTTGGCGATGTAGAGCGTCGGCATGGCGGGATTTCCAGATCGGGGAATGCCGATTCTATGACCGTGGCCGGCGGGCCGCTGGCATACTTTGGGTTTCGCTTTTCCGGACGGGATTTCCATGCACCTTCTTTCCACGCTCGCCCTCGGCGCCATCGTGCTGCCGGTAGCCGCGCAGGCCGCCGATCCGCATTCCTTCGCGCAACCACAGGACGTCGTCCTCAACCACATCGACCTGAACCTCAAGGTCGATTTCCCGCACCAGCAGCTGGACGGCGTGGCCACGCTGACGCTGGACTGGAAGAACCCCGACGCGCACGACCTGGTGCTGGACACCGAGAACCTGAAGGTCGCATCGGTGGAGGCGGTGGATGACGAGGGCCACCCGCGCGCGCTGAAGTTCCAACTGGCCGCGCCGGTGCCGAATATGGGTTCGAAGCTGACGATCGCGGCGCCGCAACATCCGCGCGCGGTGCGGATCGCCTACAGCACCTCGCCCGACGCCAGCGGCCTGCAGTGGCTTGACGCCGCGCAAACCGCCGACAAGCAGCTGCCGTTCCTGTTCTCGCAATCGGAAGCGACCCACGCGCGCTCGTGGATTCCGCTGCAGGATTCACCCGCGATCCGCTTCACCTACACGGCGCACGTCACCGCGCCGAAAGACGTGCGGGTGGTGATGAGCGCGCCGAACGATCCGAAGCACGCGCTGGACGGTGCGTTCGATTTCGAGCAGACCCACCCGATCCCGTCATACCTGATGGCGATCGCGGCGGGTGACCTGGCCGTACGTGAAACCGGGCCGCGCAGCGCGGTATACGCCGAGCCTTCCGTGGTGGCGAAAGCCGCGCACGAGTTCGAAGACACCGAAAAGATGATCGCGGCCACCGAGCAGCTGTACGGCCCGTACCGCTGGGGCCGCTACGACATCCTGGTGCTGCCGCCGTCGTTTCCGTTCGGCGGCATGGAAAACCCCAACATGACGTTCGCCACGCCGACCGTGCTGGTGGGCGACAAGTCGCTGGTGTCGCTGGTCGCGCACGAGCTGGCGCACTCCTGGTCGGGCAACCTGGTCACCAACGCCAGCTGGCGCGACGGCTGGTTGAACGAGGGCTTCACCACTTACGTGCAGGGTCGCATCACCGAAGCCTTGTATGGCCAGCGCCAAGAAACCGAGGAAACCCTGCTGGCGATCCGCAACCTCGAGAAGACCATCGACAAGATGCCGCAAAACACGCAACGGCTGGCGCCCGAGCCGCGCGACGTGAACGCCGACGACGAGCTTTCCGACGTTGCCTACGACAAGGGCTCGTGGTTCCTGCGCACGCTGGAGCAGAAGTTCGGACGCGCCCACTTCGATGCCTGGCTCAAGGGTTACTTCGACCACTTCCAGTGGCACAGCATCACCACCGAGCAGATGCTGGCGTACTTGAAGCCCAACCTGATCGACAAGTACCCCGGCAAGATGAGCTGGGACGAGGTCGAGGAATGGGTGTACGGCGCGGGCATCCCGAAGGACGCGCCGATTCCGGACTCGCCGCGCTTTGACGCCATCGACAAGGAACGCACGGCGTTCCTTGCGGGATCGCTCGCCGCCGACAAGCTGGATGCCAAGGATTGGAACACGCAGGAATGGATGTATTTCCTGGACCGCCTGCCGGATACGCCGCCGCTGGCCAGAATGCAGGAACTGGACGCGGCCTGGCACCTGACCGGCACGCCCAACGCCGAGATCGGCATGCGCTGGTACGTGCACGCAATCGCGGCCGGTGACAAGGCGGCGTGGCCGGCCGCGGCCGCACACGCGACGCGCATTGGCCGCATGTACCTGACGCTGCCGGTGTACCGGACCTTCGTCGCAACACCGGAAGGATTCGCCTACGCCGAGCAGGTGTATGCCAAGGCGAAGGACGGCTACCACCCCTTGACGCGGATGGCGGTGGAACGATTGTTCGCCCGCGCCCGCGCGACGGCACCCGCGCCCGCCAAGGACTGAGCCGCGCATGTCGAACAACCCGGCCCGCGATGCCCTGCTGGCACGCCTGGCGTTCCGCCTGAAAATCCTGGGCGGCACCGCGATCGCGTTGGCGGTGATCGGACTGGCTGTGTACTTCCTCGCACCGCGCGTGCTGCTGCGTGGCGCGATCGCGTGGCAAACCTGGCGCGATGGCCTGCACCAGCAATCGGTGCAGGTTGGCGACACCCGCTGGGTGTACGTCGAGGGCGGCAAGGCGGGCGGCCCGCCGCTGGTGCTGCTGCACGGTTACGGCGGTACCTACGCCGACTGGTTGATGGCCGCGAAATACCTGACCGGCAACTTCCACGTGGTCGTCCCGGATCTGCCGGGCTGGGGTGCGTCCACGCGTCTGCCGGACGCCGACTACGGCTACGCCGCGCAGGTGGAGCGCCTGCACGGCTTCGTCGCGGCCCTGCACCTCGGTGAGGTCGCGCTTGCGGGTCACTCGATGGGCGGTGCGATCGCGGGCCTGTACGCCGCCAAATACCCCAAAGACGTCGCCGCGCTGGTACTGGCGGATTCCGCTGGCGTGCCGTTCAAGGAAACCGCCTTCGTGCGCGAGCTGAAAGCCGGCAAGAGTCCGTTCGACCTCGACAATCGCGCCGACTTCAAACATCTCGAGGGATTGCTGTTCGCCAAGCCGCCGTCGGTGCCCCCGCGCATCCAGGACGTGTTCGTGGACAAGTCCAAGGCCGAGCGCGCGTTCGACAACAAGGTGCTGCGCGCAATCACGGCACCCGGCGAACGCGATGCGCTGGCGGCGAAATTGCCCGACATCACCGCGCCCACGCTGGCAATCTGGTGCAAGGACGACCAGATCATCGACGTGTCCGCGCTGAGTGCGATCCGCAAGGGGCTCACCCATGCGCCCAACATCGGCGTCACCGAACTCCTCGGCTGCGGGCACATGTCGATCATGGAAAAGCCGCAGGAAGTCGCGCAGTCGATCACGCGTTTTGTGCTGCTGCCTTGAAGCAGGACGGCGCCGTCACGCACACTTCCCGCCCCGGCGGCGGCCGCGCGTACCGCATACTGCGGCGCTCAATTCCAGGCTGACAGGTGAATCTGGGGTCGCAGGCCTGCACGGAACGTAGCCACGATGGACGCGGGCGTCAGCACATCGACCTGCGCGTTCGCGGTGGCGACGGGACGCGGTGGTGCATAGCCCGCGTGCGCCCACGGGAACACCCCGCCGCGCCATAACAGGCACGGCACGCCATCCAGCACGATGAAGGTACCGGGTGGCAGGTTGCCCAAGCGCGTACGCCAGACGCGCTTGCCGCCACCCGGCGCCACCCGCTCGGCGTGCAGGCGCGCATCGATTTCCCCCACGGGCGGATCGGCACCCAACCCCAACCCGGCGTTGGCCGCGCACCAAGCCTGCTTGAATTCGCGGTATCGCTGCCTGCGGCAATAGGCGCAGGGTCGGTGGCCGGCCGCGAACGCGGTGGCCTCGTCGAGGAAAAACAATTCCGACCAGGTGTGCGGGCTGAACACCTGGCGCCGGACACCCGGGTAATGCAGCCGGCAGGTGATCCACGCCCGCGTGCGCCACGCGGCGACGATCCGCCGGTCGGCATCATGCAGGATGCCGCGGTTGCCCAGCCACTCGCCGCGCGCCGCGACGGCCTCCAGTTGCCCGAACGGTGTCACGCGATTTTGCAGCGGCATGCGTCACCCACCCGGCGTCGCAACGACACGGCGCGAGCACGCAGGATAGCGCGCCGCCTTCACGCCGATGCGCCGCGCACCAGCTTGCGCACGACGGCGAGGTTGCGCCGGCTGACCTCGGGCGTGGCGTCGCTGCCGGCGATCAGCGCGCGCATGGTGCCGTCGGCATCGCGCGCAAGGCCAAGCAGGCGCTCGACGGGAACCAGGCAGGCGCGATGCACGCGCACGAAGCGCCCCGGAAACGCCTCTTCGATCGCCTTCAGCGATTGCTCGCTCAACGCCTCGCCGGCAGCCCGATGCACGGTGACGTACTTGTCATCGGCGCTCAAATACAACACTTCGGCCAGCGGGACCTTGAGTGGCGCGCCATGCGCTTGCGCCAGCAAACTGCCGGAAGGCGGCGCGGCGCGGCGGCGCAGGGCGGCAGCCCGCGCGAGCGCTTCGCGCAGGCGCTCGAGCCGCACGGGCTTCAACAGGTAATCGGCCGCACGCAGTTCGTAGGCGGTCAGCGCGTGTTCCTCGTAAGCCGTGCAGAACACCAGCTGCGGCGGATCGGGCAGTGCCGCCAGGCGTCGCGCCACGCCGATGCCGTCGAGCCCGGGCATCGCGATGTCCAGCAGCAGCAAGTCCGGATGCTGCTGCGCGCAGGCGGCAAGTGCGGCTTCGCCATCGCCCACGCTGGCGACGACTTCCGCACCCGTGCAATCGCGCAGCAACGCAGCCAGGCGCGTACGCGCCAGCGGCTCGTCGTCGGCAATCAGGATGCGCACGGCAGCCTCACGACCACGCGGAACTCACCCGCCTCGCTGCGGGTCTCCAAGCTTCCGCGCGCACCGAAATGGTAGGCGATGCGGCGCCGCACGCTGTCGAGCCCGACCCCGTGGCGCGCCGGTGCGGCGGCTTCGGGCAACGGATTGGCGATCTCGATTTCGACGTGGTCGTCGGTGCGGTGCCCCGCGAGACGCAGGGTGCCGCCTTCGCGGCGCGGCTGGACGCCGTGGTAGATGGCGTTTTCGACC
>JAICHS010000014.1 GCA_025924775.1 Rhodanobacteraceae bacterium | reverse complement strand
CTGTGGTCTTTGCGGCGCCACGTCGCTGGCACACGCCAGTGAGGCGCTGCACGACGCGCTCACATGCGGCGACCCGGGCCGCATCGAAGCCGCCTTCGCGGACTTCGACCGCGCCCTCGGCGCAACCCGCGTGGCGCTGGACACCCGCGGCGCCGAGGGCGATTGACCCCGGCCTCGTCGAGCACGCCACCGGCATCACGCAGAGTGCAGCGGCCCCGCCAACACCCGCCATGACTGCAGGCCGCGCGGCCCCACGTGGAGCGCGATCAGGGTCCGCATCAACCGGCGCAGGGCCGCAAGGTCCGTAGCCGCGGGCGGCGCCGCGTCCGCGGCCAGGGCCAGCAAGGCCGCGCCGCGCAGGCGCACGGCGTCATGCAGGTGCACAGCCGTTGCCGCGATCGGCCCATGCTCGGGCACGTAGTCGTACTCACGCTCCGCCACGATCGGCTGGCCGCTGTCGGCTGCCGTATCCAGCTGCAGCGCATACCCAATCGCCGCCAGCAGGTCGCGTTCGAAGCAACGCAGGTTCCACGCCAGGGTCGGGGCGTCGGCCAATCCGTCCAGCAGCGCCGCGTAGCACGCGAACAGTTTCGGCAGCGGATCGTCGCGCGCAGTCAGCCGCACCATCAACTCGTTGGCGTACATCGCCGACAACAACGCGCCACCGTGCAGGGCACGGGCAATCCCGAACGGTTCGGCCGCGGTCAGCGTCTGCAGTTCGCCACGCCCGGACCAGTCCAGCCGCAACGCCTGCAAAGGCTCCAGCGCCGAGCGTGACAGGCGCGAGCGCGTGCTGCGCACGCCGCGCGCGACCAGGCCCACGCGCCCGAAATCACGGGTGAAGGCTTCCAGCAACAGGCTGGTTTCGCGCCATGCGCGCGCGTGCAGGATGTAAGCGGGTTGTTGCGAGACGCGCATGGTTGAGACGTGGACAGCAAAACCAACATCATTATCGCGGGTTCCACCGCGACCAATCCGCGATGGCCCGCAACGACGACCAGGCGTTGCGACTACTCGTACCCGAACTGGCGCAACGCGGCCTCGTCGTCCGACCAGCCCGTCCGCACGCGCACCCACAACTTCAGAAACACCTTGCGTTCGAGCAGGGCCTCGATGCTGCGGCGTGCGGCGCTGCCGATGGCCTTGGCGCGGCGTCCGCCCGCCCCGATCACGATCGCCTTCTGGCCCTCGCGCTCCACCCAGACCACGGCGTGGACTTCGGTGACGCCATCCGGGCGGTCCTCGAAATGCTCGATTTCCACCGTGGTCGCGTACGGCAACTCCTGGCCCAGCTGGCGCATCAACTGTTCGCGCACCAGTTCGCCGACCAGAAACCGCTCGCTGCGGTCGGTATAGCTGTCGGGGTCGTAACGCGCGTCGCCTTCCGGCAGGTGCGCAAGGATCGCGCGTTGCAGCGCATCCAGCCCGGAACGCTTCCCGGCGCTGACCAGCAACACTTCGTCCCACGTTCGTTCGCGCGTCAAGCCTTCAACGAAGGGCAACAACTTCTCCTTGTCCGGCACGAGATCCACCTTGTTGACCGCCAGCAGGCGAGGCAGCGTACGTTCGGCCAGTGCCGCATACACCGCGGCGTCTTCGTCATCCCAGCGTTCCGCGGCGACCACCTGGACGGCGACCTCCGCGTCCGCGATCGCGGCATGCACGGCCCGGTTGAGGCTGCGGTTGATCGCGCGCTTCGCCTCACGCTGCAGGCCCGGCGTGTCGAGGTACAGAATCTGCCCGCCCGCCGGATTGGCAATGCCGAGGATTCGCTGGCGCGTGGTGTTGGCGCGCGGCGTCACGATCGACAGGTGCGCATCGACCAACGCGTTCAGCAGCGTGGACTTGCCGACGTTCGGGCGACCGACGATGGCGACGTTGCCGCAGCGGAAAGGTTCGCTCATCGCGTACTCGATTCCTCCAGAAACGCAACGGCTATCCCCGCCGCCACCTGCTCGGCCGCGCGCCGGCTGCCGCCACTGCCTTCGAATCGCGCTTCCGGTTGCTCAAGCACGCAGGCCACGTCGAACTGGCGCGCGTGTTCCTCGCCGTGCTCGGCCAGCAATTCATAGTGCGGCAGTGGCAGGCCATGCCCCTGCAGCCATTCCTGCAGCAGCGTCTTGGGATCCTTCTGCGGTGGGCCGACCTGCGCCAGCGGCTCGGCAAAAACCCGCTGCAACCAGTCGCGGCAGGCAGCGAATCCGCCATCGCGGTAGATCGCGGCCACCAGCGCCTCGAACGCGTCGGACAGGATGGAATCGCGACGGAAGCCACCGCTCTTGAGCTCACCCGAACCCAGCTTCAGCACATCGCCCAAGGCCAGTTCGCGGGCGCGCGCGGCCAGCGCGGGTTCGCTTACCAGCTGCGCACGCAGGCGCGAAAGCTCGCCTTCGTTGGCGCGTGGCCGGGCATCAAACAGCATTTCGGCGACCATCAGGTTCACCAGCGCATCGCCCAGGAACTCCAGTCGCTCGTTGTTGGGGCGCCCCGCGCTGCGGTGCGTCAGCGCCAACTGCAGCAAAGCCGCATCCGCGAAGCGATAGCCGAGTTTCACGCTACTCCTGCGCCTGCTGCAGCTTCATCGGTACAGACTTTTGGAAGTGCACCAGGAAGTCGATGTTGTAGATCCACGGAATTTTCTTGTCGTAGGCCAGTTTCAGGGACGTACCGCCATTGGGCGTCGACACCACGGAAATGTTCTTGGCCTGGATGTCCTCATCGGCGAAGTACTGCGAAAGCTGCTGCGTATCGAGCTGCCTTTGCACTTCCTCCACGCTCATGTTGCCCGACGTGGACTGCGTCGCGACGGTGTTGAGCGCCTTGGAGACATTGAAAAAGTCCATGTACGCCGGCACCAGCTTCATCCCGGTATAAATAAAAAATGCCGCGAGGATCAGAACGATCACGAACCCGATCAGGGTGATGCCCGATTGACGTTTCATTGAACCGCCCCCAGCAGTCTGGTTGAAAATTTCACGTCGGCGGCACCGCAACGGCGCCATGGCCCGCACCCGTGCGGGCCGGACCCCGGAAGCTTAATGCAACACGCTGCCGATGCGATGCCAATCGGCAAGGCTGAACCAGATGAAGAAGGCTTTGCCGGCAAGATTGCCCTCCGGCACGAAGCCCCAGAAGCGGCTGTCGGCGCTGTCATCGCGATTGTCGCCCATGGCAAAGTAGTAGCCCTGCGGCACCTTCCATTCACAACCGCCATCGGGCAGCAGCGTGCCACCCGAGCCCATGCAGTCGTAGGTTTCGATGTAGCGGAAATGCAGGGTGGAATACGTCACCCCGTCCAGGTCCTCGCTGTACAGCTGCACCGGCGACATGTTGGGGTTTTCCTCCATCCGGATGCTGACCTTGTCGGTGCCGTGGTAGGCCCCGATCAGCGTCTGGGGCGCGGGCTTGCCGTCGATGTACACCTGTTCGCCCAGCACCCTGATGGTGTCGCCCGGTACGCCGATGATGCGCTTGATGTAATCCTCTTTCGGGTTCAACGGATAGCGGAACACCGCGATGTCGCCGCGCTGCGGCTCGCCGGTGGCAAGGATCTTGGTGTTGGTCACCGGCAGGCGCAGGCCGTAGGCGAACTTGTTGACCAGCACGAAATCGCCCACCAGCAGGGTCGGCATCATCGAGCCCGAGGGAATCCGGAACGGTTCGATCAGGAACGTGCGGAACAGCAGCACCGCCAGGATCACGGGGAAGAACGAGCGTGCGTAATCGACCAGTACCGGCTCGTGCGGCTTCTTGCCCTCGGCCGCCGCGCGCTCGCGGCGCCGGCGCGCAAACGCCACCCGATCAACCAGCCAGACCACGAAAAACGCGGCCGTGATCAGCACCAGTGCCAGCGCGAAATCGGAGGTCTTGTACCAGATGTACAGGCACACGGCGACGATCGCCACCAGCACCACGGTACCCCATGCGTCTTTCTTCACCGATTGTTCCTCAAGGTGCGCGCGCCGCGCGGTCCGGCATCAATTGCGGCCATCGTCCTTTCCGGCCGGGTGGAAATCCAGTGACATTCGTCATTTCGGGGTGGGCCGGCCGCGCCAGGCTTCGCGCCGCCCGGCCTGCGCGAAGGCCTCCCCGACGCCTGCCCCCCCCCCAATCATTTATCGGTCCGCAGCACCGCAAGGAAGGCTTCCTGCGGAATTTCGACCCGGCCGACCTGCTTCATGCGCTTCTTGCCTTCCTTCTGCTTCTCCAGCAACTTCTTCTTGCGGGAAACGTCGCCACCGTAGCACTTGGCCAGCACGTTCTTGCGCATCGCCTTCACCGTCGAGCGCGCGATCACCTGCCCGCCGATCGCGGCCTGGATGGCCACATCGAACATCTGGCGCGGGATAAGTTCACGCATCCGCTCGACCAGGTCGCGGCCGCGGCGGTCGGCATGCGCGCGGTGCACGATCAGGCTGAGCGCGTCCACGCGATCACCGTTGATCAGCACGTCCACGCGCACGAACGGGCCCGCCTCGAAGCGGTCGAAGTGGTAATCCATCGAGGCATAGCCACGGCTGACCGATTTCAGTCGATCGAAGAAATCCAGCACCACTTCGGCCAGCGGCAACTCGTAGCTGATCCTCACTTGGCCCGCCAAGTACTGGATGGAGCGTTGCACGCCGCGCTTTTCCTCGCACAGCTTGATCACGCTGCCCACATGGTCGGGCGGCGTCAGGATGTCCGCGACGATGATGGGCTCGCGCACCTCGGCGATCTCATTCACCGGTGGCAGTTTGGCCGGGTTGTCGAGGTCCATGACGCTGCCGTCGGCCTTCAGGACCTCGTAGACCACCGTCGGCGCGGTGGTGATGAGGTTGAGGTCGTATTCGCGCTCCAGGCGTTCCTGCACGATCTCCATGTGCAGCATGCCGAGGAATCCGCAGCGGAAGCCGAAACCCATCGCCTCGGAGGATTCCGGTTCGAAGAACAGCGCGGCATCATTCAACCGCAACTTGTCCAGTGCTTCGCGCAAGGCCGGAAAGTCGTCCGATTCGACCGGGAACAGTCCCGCGAAAACGCGCGGCTGCATGTGCTGAAACCCGGGCAACGGCTTGGCGGCCGGATCACTGGCACGCGTCAGCGTGTCGCCCACCGGCGCGCCGTGCACATCCTTGATCGAGGCGCACACGAAACCGACTTCGCCCGCGCCCAGCTTCTGCGTCTGCTTGCGCTTGGGCGTGAATACCCCGACCTGGTCGACCTCGTGCGCGCGACCGGTCGACATCACCAGCAGCTTGTCACCGGGCTTGATCTCGCCCTGCATCACGCGCACCAGCGACACCACGCCAAGATAGTTGTCGAACCACGAATCGATGATCAGCGCCTGCAGCTTGTCGGTATCACGCGGCTTGGGCGGCGGAATGCGCGCCACGATCGCCTCCAGCACCTCCACCACGTTCTCGCCGGTCTTGGCGCTGATCGCGACGGCATCGTCGGCGTGGATGCCGATCACCGCCTCGATTTCCTCTTTTACCTTCGGGATGTCGGCGGTCGGAAGATCGATCTTGTTGAGCACCGGTACCACTTCCAGGCCCATCTCGACCGCGGTGTAGCAGTTGGCGACCGACTGGGCCTCAACGCCTTGCGCCGCGTCCACCACCAGCAGCGCGCCTTCGCACGCCGCCAGCGAACGCGAAACCTCGTAACTGAAATCGACGTGGCCGGGGGTGTCGATGAAGTTCAGCTCATACACCTTGCCGTCGCGCGCGGTGTACGGCAGCGACACCGAGCGCGCCTTGATGGTGATGCCGCGCTCGCGCTCGATCGGGTTGTCGTCCAGCACCTGCGCTTCCATCTCGCGCTCGCTGAGGCCACCGCAGATCTGGATGATGCGGTCGGCCAGCGTGGACTTGCCGTGGTCGATGTGGGCGATGATGGAAAAATTGCGGATTTGCTGCATGGGGCGCGGGCGTCGGCGCCGGATGGCGCAAAGCCGCGATTATCGCATGGCGGAGCCCCGAACTCGCTGGCGAGCATTCGTGGGCATGGCCCGCTCCTACAGCAGTCGTTGCAGGAGCGCGCCGGCACGAAGTTCTGGCCCTTCTTTTGCAGCGACCCGATGGCAGGCCATCCGTGGCCCGCTTTGCGGATCTCGATTACATCTTTGCAAACTTGAACGTGGCTCCGCTCGGCTCCACCGCGGCCTTCACCGCCGCCTCGTCCGCCTGGTCACCGATGAACAGCACCACCACGCCCTTGAACGAACCCGGCGACGCCTGTTTGAACGCGTTCTCCAGCAACTCGGCCGTGGTGGCTGAACTCGGGCCACCCGCGGCCACCATGTTGCCTGGCAACACCGTCGCCGCAACCACGTCGTTGATCTGGCTTTGCACGCGCCCGATCGTCGCGTTGCCGGCCGGATCAGTGGACTCCGGCACGAAGTACACGTACGGCGTGTTGGTGATGTCGCCCATGTTCGCTTCGACGATCTGGCTCAGGTAGGCCTGCCACCCCTTGATGTCGTTGGCGTCGGCCGGCTTGGTCGCCTGGGCCTGCGCGGCCGGCGCTCCGGACTGGCCGTTGTTGTTGCAGGCGCTGAGGCCCAGTGTGCCCAGCAACGCGACGGCGGCGATGAGAAGAAGTTTGCGCATGGTGATTACCTCGATGACTTGCGTGGAACGGCAGGACCAGCATGCCTCCCCGGCGTGCGCCAACGTTGACGCAGGGCCTTCTGGACAGCCGGATGGACAAAATCGGAAACATCGCCGCCGAGGCGGGCGATTTCACGCACCAGCGACGAGGAAATGAATCCCCACTCCTCCGCCGGCGTCAGGAACAGCGTCTCGGCCTGCGGAATCAGGTGGCGATTCATGCTGGCCAGCTGGAACTCGTACTCGAAATCCGATACCGCACGCAGCCCGCGCAGGATCACGCCCGCGCCGCATTCGGCCACGAAACTGGCCAGCAGGGTGGCGAACCCGCGCACCTCGACGTTCGGGATTCCGGCAAGCGCCGCGCGTGCAAGTTTCACGCGTTCGGCGATCTCGAACCGGGGCGCCTTGCCGCTCGATTCCGCGACCGCCACGATCAGGCGGTCGAACAGCGGTGCCGCGCGCGCCACCAGGTCACTGTGGCCGTTGGTGATCGGGTCGAAAGTGCCCGGGTACACCGCGATGCGCGAGCTGGAATGAGTGGGTGTGCGTTTCCCCATGCCTCGCATTGTGCCATCTCGCGATGCCCGCGTGGCAATGCGGTACCTTCATGCCGGGCCGACACGAAACAGGCTGCCACGCACCGCGCCGGCCTCGCGCTGCCGATGCACCCGCCAGCCCGGCGGCGGCGTCCAGGCGACGGCCGTGCCGGTTTCAACATAGGCGTAGCCGTTCGGCGCAAGCCATCCTCCCGCAGCCACCAGCGCGGCCGCACGCTCCCACGCGGCGGCATCGAAGGGCGGGTCGAGGAACACGACATCGAAGCCGGCGGACGCGGGCGCGGCCAACGCCTGCAAGGCGTCCACGCAACGAACGCTGGCGGCAGCCAGGTACAGACGTGCGAGCTCGGACTCGAGTACGGCCGCCTGTGCGCGGTCGCGTTCGAAAAACGTCGCCGCGCGCGCACCGCGCGACAGCGCTTCGATGCCAAGCGCGCCGCTGCCGGCGAACGCATCCAGCACCTCGGCACCGGCGATCACGGGCGCCAGCCAGTCGAACAGCGTCTGCCGCAAGCGCTGGGGCGTGGGCCGCAACCCCGGCACCAGCGGCACCGCCAGGCGCGAACCGCGCAGGCTGCCACCGATGATGCGGACGTGGCCGGGGGGCGTGGTGTCGTGATTGCGCTTGTTCATCCGCCAGTCAAATACACGGTCTTGCAAGCTCCGCTGGCTGCCGCGGGAAGCTGGCCATGCGGGGCCGGCCCGATGCCCTGGCCGGCGCCCGACAACCCACAACGGAACCCAACCACGCGATGGCCCAGGGTCATTGTGCCATTCGATCAAGTGTTAGCATTTGGCCTACCGCATTCTGCGACGACCCCATGCCGAATCTCTGGAACAAGCTTGCGGGCCGCAAGCCAAGACCCGACCCCCCGCCTGCTCCGCCGGCGGAAGCCATGGCGCCACCGGCAACCCTGCCGGACGTCAGCATAATGCCACGGCGGGCCGTGGCTCCCGGCGCACTGCACGAGCCGCCACTGCCCAACACCGCCAGCGGCCCGAACGATTTGATGGCGGCCACGCTGCCGACCCGCCGCGGTTGGCGCGAACGCCTTGCAGGCAGCGGCTTTGCCCGCGGTCTGACCTCGCTGTTCGCGCGCAACCCGGTGCTGTCGGACGAATTGCTGGATGAACTGGAAGTCACGCTGTTGTCCGCCGACGTCGGTGTCGCGGCCACCGGCGAGTTGATCGACGACCTGCGCCGACGCATGCACAAACGCGAATTCCCGGACGCGACGGCATTGCGTGATGCGCTGCGGACGCACCTGCTGGCACTGCTGGAACCGGTGGCGCGTCCACTGGACGTGGCCGGCCGCAAGCCCTTCATGTTGTTGGTGGTCGGCGTCAACGGCGTCGGCAAGACCACCACCATCGGCAAGCTCGCGCGGCGATTCCAGAACGAACGACGCAACGTGCTGCTGGCGGCCGGCGACACATTTCGCGCGGCGGCAGTGGCGCAACTGCAGGACTGGGCGGGACGCCTTGGCGTTCCCGTGTGCGCGCAAGGCCAGGGCGCGGATTCGGCCAGCGTGATTTTCGATGCGCTGCAGATGGCCATCGCCCATGGCAATGACGTGCTGCTCGCCGACACCGCCGGACGCCTGCACACACGCTCGGGGCTGATGGATGAACTGGCCAAGATCAAGCGGGTGGTCGGCAAGCTGGACGCCGACGCGCCCCATGAAGTGCTGATGGTGATCGACGGCATCACCGGCCAGAATGCCATCAACCAGGTACGCCAGTTCATCGACGCGGCGGGCGTGACCGGGCTGGTGGTCACCAAGCTCGATGGCACTGCCAAGGGTGGCGTGGTATTCGCGTTGGCGCGCGAGTTCGCGCTGCCGATCCGCTACGTGGGGCTGGGGGAACGCGCTGAGGATCTACGCGTTTTCGATCCCCGGGCGTTCGTGGACGGACTGCTGCCCGGCGCGGCCTGAGGTCGGCATGCCTGCCTCCGCAACGTTGCAGCGACATCGCGTGCGCTGGATCGCGTTGGGCGTCGGTGTACTGCTGGGCGCATTGCTGGTCGCGTTCGCCCTGCACGTATACGCCCTGCTGCAACCGCAGCGCTTCACCAGCCTGCTGGAACAGCAACTCGCGGGTGCGGGCATCAAGCTGCGCATGCAGGCGCCGGCCGCACCCGCCCTGTTTCCCCGCCCCGCGGTCCGGATGCAGGGCTTCAGCCTGACCAACGTGGGTTCGGATACGCCCGTCCTGCGGGCCAGTGGTGCCACGATCGTGGTGCCGTGGCGCGCACTGCTGCACGGGGAGGTCGCGATCGAGCGGGTCGAAATCACGGCGCCGCGGATCGACCTTGGCCAGCTGAAGACCTTGCTGGCGCGCCTGCCGCAGCACGCCGGGCCGCCGCGGCTGCCCACCATCGCGGCGGGCGTGCACATGGTCCAGGGCACCTTGAGCAACGCTGGCAACCCGCTGTTGTTCGAGCTGGATGTGGATACCGGCGAGCTGGTACCGGGGCATCCATTCCGCATGGACGCGTCGGCGCGCAGCGCCGGCGGTCGGCGGCTGACGGCCAGCTTCACGACGGTGCCATCCTCGCCGCGTGATGGCGCCATTGACCTGAACGCCATCCAGCTCGATTTCACCAAGCAGGGCGGCGTGTCAACCCACCTGAAGGGGCGTGGGCAATGGCAGGGTGGCGAAGCCATCACCCTGCATCTGGAAGGTGACCTGCGGTATCCCCCGCTCGCCGCGGACGCACGCTCCAGTGCGCCGGCAACCGGCGGCACGCCCGCTGGGGGCACTTCCACCCAGCCGTCCGAAAATCCCGCCACCGACCACCTCACGCTGGACGTGCGTCCGCCCCGCAGCCAATCCCCGCTTTCGATTGCGCTGCAATTGAGCGGCGATGACACCAACGCCAACGTACGCCTGCAGCCCACTGAATTCGGCGCGTGGTGGCGGCGCCTGCTGGCCGCATCCCCCGGCCATCCGCCCGGCCCGCTGCCGTTCACCGGCACCGCAAGCGTGCGGAACCTTGACCTCGGCCAGCTCAGGATCACCGGCCTGCACATCGAGGCCGACCCCGACCTCGCGCCGGCTTCGGCGACGACGGCTGCGCCGCCGGCCGCCGCCTCGACGGCGCGTTGATGGACGAATTTGCCCGGCGCCTGCTGCGCTGGTACGACCGGCATGGACGCCATGACCTGCCGTGGCAGCGCCCCCGCACGCCCTACCGCGTGTGGGTATCCGAGGTGATGCTGCAACAGACCCAGGTGGCGACCGTCATCCCGTATTTCGAACGTTTCGCGGCGACGCTGCCCAGTATGCGCGCCTTGGCCGCGGCGCCGGAGGACCAGGTCATGGCGCTGTGGTCCGGGCTCGGTTACTACCGCCGCGCACGCCACCTGCAGATGGCGGCCAGAACCTGCGTCGCGCGGCACGCGGGCGAGCTGCCGCGCACGTTCGACGAATTGCTCGCGCTGCCCGGACTTGGTCGCTCCACCGCGGGGGCGATCCTTGCGCTGGCACACGCCCAGCGTTGCGCAATCCTGGATGGCAACGTCAAGCGCGTGCTGACACGCGTGCACGGCATCCGGGGCTGGCCAGGCGAACACAAGGTCGAAAAAAAACTGTGGGTCCACGCCGAGGCACACACGCCGACCACGCGCGTCGCGGACTACACCCAAGCCATCATGGACCTGGGTGCGCTGGTGTGCACGCGCGCCCACCCGCACTGCGATGCGTGCCCGCTTGCCAGCCAATGCATCGCGCACCAGCGAAGCCTTACCGCCAGCATCCCCGCGCCCCGGCCGTCGCGCAGGCTGCCGGAACGGCAAACCGTGTTCGTGCTGCTGCGCGATACGCAAGGCCGCGTGCTGCTCCGGCGGCGGCCGGTACAAGGCGTCTGGCCGGCCATGTGGAGCCTGCCGGAGGCACCCGACGCGATGGCAGCCGGCATGCTCGCTGCAAGCCTTGCCGAACTTGGCGCCGCAACCGCCCGGCCGTTGCCGGAAATCACCCACGTGTTTACGCACTTTCGCCTGCACGCCACGCCGCTGGAATGGCGCAGCGTCCACGCACAAGCTGGCGTTGCCGACGCACCTGAACTGCGCTGGTGCGCGCGCACGGACATCGCGACACTCGGCATCCCGGCACCGGTCAGGAAACTTCTACAGTCGGCCCCGGCCTGAACGCGCCGCCACTGCGACAGCGTCACCGCGGCTGCCGGCCGCCGCTGGAACTTGGCCCGGCCTTCCCTGCATCCTGTTTCATCTTTAACTCATCCACCGGCACGATCTTCAGGACCTTGCAGCGTTGGCCGCGGACGGTCACGAAGTCGAAATTGGCATACAGCATGTTGTTTCTCGCCGTGAGCCCGATGCCGTTGGCAAACGGCAGGTTGGCACACGGCGTCTGCACCGTCAGCAGGTACAGTTTGTTCACACCGAACCAGATCGCAACCGTGTTGGGCGCCAGGTACTGGAAGCCCTGAATCGTGAAATAACGGACATGATCCACCGGTGCTTCGGCGTATTGCTGGTAACGCGCAAGGTCGGAACGCTCGGAGGCGGTCTGCTGCGCCTGCACCGGCAGCGCCACGCAGGCACCCACCAGCAAGCCCAAACCAGCGGCCATCACCAGCGCTTTCATCTTGACCCACCTCACGCCGCCGCAGGGGTTTCTGACTATACTTGCAGCGCGGTGCGGCAGTGGGATTCCACTGGCCGTTGGTTACGTGACCGCCGCATCTGACAGGAGCAGCGTCGGACTGTGTCCAGCACTCAGAAGGCTACCGCGGCACCCGGCAACGCCGGCACGCCTGCGTTGCACCTGCCCGCACCGCTGGAATGGATTGCGCGGCCGTTGTCGCGCCTGTCCACCAGCCTTTTCAACCTGCGCGCCGGACTGCTGTCGGACAGCCTGGTCAGCGTTGCCCTGATCGCGGCCGGCATCCGCTACGGGCGCATGCAGCCCGCACTCGCGGCGCTGACCGTGCTGTGCGGGTTGTTCGTGTTCACCTTCCTCGAATACGCGGCGCACCGCTGGCTGTTCCATGGCAACACCGGTCCGTTCCGGGCGGGCCACGACCACCATCATGTCGATCCGCTGGGCTACGACGCCCTGCCGTTCTTCATGCCGCCGCTGCTCATGTGCATCCTGGCCGCGCTGTTCGCGCTAGTCATTGCGCCTGGTTATGCACTGCTGCTGGCGGGTGCGATCGCGGCGGGTTACGCGGCCTACGGGCTGAGTCACGTGGTCATTCACGTGCACCGCTTCAAGAGTCCGCTGCTGCGTCGCTGGGCCGGCTTCCACAACATCCACCACTACCACCCCGAATCCAACTTCGGCGTGACCACCGCATTGTGGGATGTGCTGCTGGGTACGCATTACCCGCGCAAGCCGCACCCGCACGCCGGCAAGGCCTGACCCCGCACCGGGGTTTGCCACCAACCCTGCGCCTGATGCTTGCCAGCGCCGCCGCCGCGCGGCGGTGGCGCAGCGCCACGCCCAGACGAAACTCCACGCAACGCTGACCGCAATCGTTTATCATTCGCATTTGCGTTGCCAGTGGAGCCTTCATGGATCGCCGCGATTTCCTGAAAACCGCCAGCCTGTCTGCGCTGGCAGCCGGCATGTTGCCCGCCGGTCACGCGCTTGCCGCCGACATGCCACACGCCGCGCGGGCGGCAACATCGGGCGCCGACCTTGCGGGCAAGGCCGAGCACAGCCTCAGGATCAGCACCGGTGTGCTGGAACTTTCCGACGAAAAGTTCATTTCGACCACGCTCTACAACGGCGACTTCCCGGGCCCCCTGCTGCGGTTCAGGGAAGGTCGCCCGACCACCGTCGATGTGTTCAACGACACCGACCACGACGAGCAGGTGCACTGGCACGGCCAGTACCTGCCCGACGACGTCGACGGCGCCGACGAGGAACACACGCCGCCGGTTCCCGCGCACGGCCACCGCCGCATCGCGTTCACGCCCAGGCCCGCCGGTCTGCGCTTCTACCACACGCATGTTCGTGCCGGGGCCGACCTGGCGCTGGGCCTGTACACCGGCCTGGCCGGACCGGTGTACATCGAGCCGAACAACGAGCCCGGCAACTGGGACCGCGAAGTGTTCCTGACGCTCAAGGAGTTCATGCCCTACCTGACGCGGGTCGACATGGACACCACGTTCATGCAGCCGACGGGCATGGAAATGGACCTCGTCACCATCGCGGCCAATTCCGACCCGAACGCCGGCAAGGTGCCGCCGGGCTACGAGCTGGCCTACGAAGCGTTCGCCATCAACGGCAAATCGTTGGGCCACGGCGAGCCGATCCGCGTCAAGCGCGGCGAACGCGTGCTGCTGCACGTCGTCAACGCCAGCGCCACCGAAAACCGCAGCCTCGCGCTGCCCGGCCACACCTTCAAGGTCGTCGCGCTGGATGGCAATCCCGTGCCGCACCCAGCCGCGGTGCCGGTGCTGTGGATCGGCACCGCCGAGCGTGTGTCCGCGATCGTCGAGATGAACCACCCCGGCGTGTGGGTGCTCGGCGACACCCTTGACGATGACCGCGAAGGCGGCATGGGGATCGTGGTCGAATACGCCGGGGCCAGCGGCAAGCTGCAGTGGCAGGCACCGCCGAAATTCATGTGGGATTACCGCCTGTTTGCCGATCCACGGCGCAAACCCGCCCGGCCCGACGAAGTGATCGACATGGTGTTCACGCCGCGCCAAAGCGGCGAGGAAGGTTTCGACGTGTACGCGGTCAACGGGGTTCCCTACGACTGGAAGGCGATGCCGGTGACGCGCAAGCTGCGGCGGGGCAAACGCTACCGGCTGCGCTTCCGCAACGCTTCCGGCGACATCCACCCGCTGCACCTGCACCGCCACAGTTTCGAGATCACCCGCGTGCACGGCAAGCCCACTGCCGGCGTACTGAAGGACGTCGTGCTGGTACCGCCCTTCCAGACCACCGAGGTGGATTTCACCGCCGACCTGCCGGGCCTCACGCTGTTCCACTGCCACATGCAGCAGCACATGGACTACGGCTTCATGGCGTTGTTCGAAACCGTCTGACACGGGGCGCCGGCGCGCGCCGACGGCCATCTTCGCTACACGTGCCGATTACATTCCAGCGCGTACGCTGGGGGCTTCCACACACGGTCGGAGGCGGCGATGAACAAGCTGCTGGTAGTCGGTATCACGGGCATGCTGGCGGGTGGATTTGCGCTCGCGGCGGTGGCGCAGACCCACTCGGCGCAGGATGAGGTCAACACCGCGCATGCGCACGCCATGATGGCGCAAAGCGCCACCACGGTCGCAATGGCACAGACCCACCTGCACCACGTCATCAATTGCCTGGTCGGCCCCAACGGTACGGGTTTCGACACCAAGGCCGGCGATCCCTGCAAGGGTCAGGGCAACGGCGCGATTCCGGATTCCGCCAGTGACGCTGCATTGCACACCAAGCTGCAGGCCGCGTTGACCGACGCCGAAACCGGCGTCAAGGCAAGCGACCTGAAGGCTGCGCAGGCAAGCGCCGCCAAGGCGGCCGCGTCGCTGCAAGCGACGCCGGCGCAAAAGGCCAGCGGCGGCTACTCCTGGTGAGATGACTGCGCCTTCGCACGCCATCGATGCGGCCACGGCTGCATCAGTGGCGTCGCGCTGCGCGCTTAGTGCCCCCGTTGCGTCGCGCCTGTCGGTTTTTCGGTGGCGCTTGGATCGTGCTGTTCGCGGACGCGGCGCCGGTGTGACTCTGCATAAACGTCGGCCCGGAACTTCAGCAACGGGTCGTTCGACGGCTCGATACCCCTCGGCAACACCAGCGGATTGAAGTTGATGTCGCGGCAGGCGCCACGCGCCTGTGCCTGCATCGCATCGATCACCAAGGTGCCCGCGATGACCTGCCGGTGCGGGCCGTGCCACGCGCGCGAGGCATCGTTCACCGGATCGCCCGGATTCGCGAACGTGATGGACAGCCGCCAGCGCACCGGGCCATGGGCCAGGCGCCGGGCCAGGTCGGTGTCGAGGAAATCCGGCGCAGCGGGCGGCGCACGGCGGGCGTCGTCGCGTGCCAGCGGCAACATGCTCCAACGCACCGCGCGTTTGCGGCCGTGCGCATCGACGAGATAGAAGGCATCCAGGCTGTTGTAGCGCTCGGTGGCGTAGCTGGCTGATGGCGGCGTGGTCTGATCCCAGATCCGGAACGCGTTGGCGCGCGGATGCGTGGCAAAGAACGCCGCCAACGGTTTCGGATCGGGATCGCCGGTTGCGGGGTCGGGTTGCTGCAGCCGCATGAATTCGTAGTCGGCCGCCGGCGTTGCCACCGGAAACGCCGGCACCGCGTTCATCGCGGTACGCCATTGCTGGCCATCCGCGGACGTCAGCTGCAGCGCCATCCCGCGAATCGGGGTGCCGTCGTCCCATGCGTACGGGCTGGTACCCGGAATGGAAAGACGCCCGATCACCGCGCTGCGTTGCCTGGGCCCAAATACCCCGGCCACCGAATACCGCGCGGCGTCACCGCTGCTTTCGAACCGGCCGGATACGCACACGCCCCTGGCGTGGTTGCGGCGATAGCCGCGGAACACGCCCTCGTTGCGCTGGAACTGGTCGACGACCTGGCGGGCGGTGGGTTGCGCGGCCGCAGCGGGCGGGGCCGCCTGCACAGCTCCGCTGCCCACCATCGCCGCCGCCAGCGCCACGCCCGCCAGCGCACCGCGCGACAGCTGCGTCCACGCATCCGCGTTCGCACACCGCACAACCCGCACCGACTGGTACTCCCGATCGTCAACCGTGAAGTCTGCAGCGCGGGCCGTGAACGCATCGTCACCGCACCCTCGTTCGCCGGGCTCACGCCATGCGCACGGCGTAAACTGACTTGGATCAGCCGCGGCAACCGGAATGTGGATGACACTGGGCAGCTGACAACTGGAGTCGCGTACATGGCAACCCGTTACACCGGCCTTTCCTCCAACATCCTTGATGCCGTGGGCGATACGCCGCTGCTGGAAATCGACGGTGTGTTCGCCAAGTGCGAATTCCTGAATCCATCCGGCTCCATCAAGGCGCGCATCGCCAAGTACATCGTCGAACGCGCCGAGCAGTCGGGCCAGTTGAAACCCGGCGACACCATCGTCGAAGCTACCAGTGGCAACACCGGCAACGCGTTCTCGATGGTGGCCGCGGTCAAGGGCTACAAGATGATCGTGGTGATGCCGGAGGGATTATCCTCCGAGCGAGTTGCGATTTCGCGGGCGTACGGCGCCGAGGTGCTGTTCGTCGGCACCTTCCACGTCAACGATGCGCTGGAACGCGCGCGCGAACTCGGCCGCCAGCCGGGCTTTTTCTTCCCCGGCCAATTCGAGAACGAATGGAACGTGGACGAGAACCGCGAGCTGCTGGGGCCGGAAATCCTGGCGCAACTGCCGGACGGCCGCGTGCCGGATGCGTTCGTGCACGGCGTCGGCACCGGCGGCACCCTGATCGGCGTCGGCCAGGCCTTCCGCAAGGTCAACCCGAACGTACGGCTGTTCGCGATGGAACCCTCGGAATCGCGCACGATCCTGTGCGGCGAAGTGGCGCTGCACCAGATCGAGGGCATCTCGGACGGCTTCGTGCCCGGCATCTTCGCGCACCATCGCGAGCTCGTGCGCGACACCACCGCGGTTGCAAGTACCGAGGCGGTCGCCGAGATGCGCAAGCTCGCGCGTACGCGCGGTTTGTTCTGCGGGCCGAGTTCCGGCGCCCACCTGATCGCCGCGCAGCGCATCCGCGAACAATTCCCCGAAATCAAGACCGTCGTGACGATCCTCGACGACGAGGGCGAAAAATACCTGCATGACTTTTTCATGCACCCGGCACCCGGCACCGACACTCCGGTGCCATTCCACTGAGCAACGCCAATGGTGCTGCTCGACGCGCTCAGCCCCGCCCCGCGCTCGTTGCGGATGTACCTTGCGGAAAAGGGCTTGGTGCTGCCGACGCGGCAGGTGGACGTGTTCGCCGGCGAGAACCGCCAGCCGACCTACCTTGCGTGCAACCCGGCTGGCCAAACGCCGGCGCTGGTGCTGGATGACGGTACCTGCATCGCGGAATCCGTCGCGATCATGGAATACCTGGAAGAGCTGCACCCCGATCCTTCGCTGATCGGCACGACGCCCGAAGCGCGCGCCGCAACCCGTCAGTGGCAGCGGCGTTGCGAACTCAACATCACCGAGAACATCCACAACGCCTACCACTACGCCGAGGGGCTGGCGCGATTCCAGGGCCGCATTCCGGTCGCGCCGGACGCCGCCGCGGGCTTGAAGCGTATCGCGCAAGACCGCATTTCATGGCTCGATGGAATGCTGGATGGCCATGGGTTCCTTGCAGGCGACAGGTTCACCATCGCAGACATCTGGTTGTATACATGGCTCGATTTCGCCGACTCCGTCGGCCAGCCGTTCAATCGCGGCCTGCGCAACCTCGCACCCTGGTTCACACGCATCGCCGCACGCCCGTCGGCTCGCGCGAGCCTGCACCCGGCATGCAAGCCGGGCGGCGTCAGGGGATGAGCGGGATTGCGTTCGTCCATGAACGCCGCGTTGATGATCGACCCTGGAAACTTCAGCGCCACAAGCCACTCGCACCAGAACGGCCTTCCATGGCCTGACTTTTCACAACAGCTTGCATAACGAGGAGACATACAACATGACAGCACGGATGAATTACACCAAGGCGGCGCCCGAAGGCTTCAAGGCCATGCGGCAGCTGCAGGAATACGTCGAGAATTCCGGCCTGGAGCACCCCCTGCTGGAACTGGTGAAAATGCGCGCCTCGCAATTGAATGGCTGCGCGTATTGCCTCGACATGCACTCCAAGGATGCGCGCGCCGCGGGTGAAACCGAGCAGCGCCTGTATCTTCTGAATGCATGGCGCGAAGCCCCGTTCTACAGTGAGCGCGAACGCGCGGCGCTGGCGTGGACCGAGGCACTGACGTGCATCTCCCAAACCAGGGACGTGCCCGACGCGTTGTACGCGGAAGTCCGCAAGCAGTTCACTGAAAAGGAACTCGCGGACCTGTCGCTTGCGGTCATCGCGATCAACGGCTGGAACCGGCTCGCAATCCCGTTTCGCTCGGAGCCGGGCCACTACCAGCCAGGTCAATACGCCAAAAAGTGACCCGTGTGTGAGCGCGGGCGATGCCGCCCGCGCCGGTTTGCATTGCGCGCTGATTGGGCCCACACTGGCCGAGCTCTGGCAGCAGAATCGGAGGACGGGGCATGACCGATTCCATACTCTCAGCACCACGCACGTCGCGGGCGGTCCGCGCCTTGCTGGCGCGACGCGGCGTCGAGGCGCTGGTTCCACACATCCACCGTTCCTGGAACCGCTGCGTGCAGGAGTTCGGCATCCAGCCGCAAACCCGGCGTGACACCGTGGTGCTGCCGGCAAACGGCGTGCGCGAACGCCAGCAGGAACTGGGCGGCCTGCTGAACGTTGCGCGCTGCGAAATGGAAAACCTGTACGACCTGATCGCCGGAACCGGCTACGCGGTCATCCTGTCGAACGGCGAAGGCACCATCCTCAGTACCATCCTGGACCCCACCTTGAAGCGCGAATTCCAGCACGCCGGCCTGTGGCTGGGCGCGCGCTGGGACGAACGCCACGAGGGTACCAACGGCATCGGCACGTGCCTGGCCGAAGGCAGCGCGATCACCGTGCATCGCGACGAGCACTTCCGCGACTACAACGTGCCGCTGTCCTGTTCCAGCGCACCCATCCTGGACGCGCACGGCAAGCTGCTCGGCGTGCTGGACACCTCATCGGTCAACAGCGCCGACACCCGCGAAATCCAGCGCCATACCGTGGCGCTGGTCAGCATGTCGGCCAGCCTGATTTCGCGTTGCCAGTTTCTCGCGGAGTTCCGCGACTCGTGGATCCTGCGCTTCCACAGCCGGCCGGAGTTCGTCGGCCTGCTGCACGAAGCGCTGCTCGCCGTGAACGGCGACGGTCGCGTACT
>JAICHS010000013.1 GCA_025924775.1 Rhodanobacteraceae bacterium | reverse complement strand
GTCGTCTTCGGCCAGGTCGACGGGCAGGGCATCCAGCGTGGCCTGTGCATCCGCGGTGTCGCCGGTGCGCGCGCGCGCCAGCGCCAGCTCCAGTTTCAGCGCGGCATCGTCCGGAGCTGCGGCCAGGGCGTCGGTCAGCCGAGCGACCGCGGCTTGCGGAGTTTCGGCGGGCGCGTCGTCGACCACGGCTTCCGGCGCCGGCGCCTCGATGCGCGCGGCGGGTTCCACCTTGTGGCGGGTCAGGAATTCGCGCACCTGCGATTCCGGCAGCGCGCCGGAAAACGCATCGGCGATCTGGCCGTTCTGGATCAACACCACCGTTGGAATGCTGCGCACGCCGAACATGCCAGCCAGCTGTTGTTCCTTGTCGCAATCGACCTTGGCCAGCCGGAACGCGCCCGCGTATTCGCCGGCAAGCTTTTCCAGGATCGGGCCCAGCGTCTTGCACGGCCCGCACCACGTCGCCCAGAAATCGACCAGCACCGGGGTTTGCAGGGACGCCTGCAGCACGTCGGTTTCGAAATTGGCTTCGCCCGCTTCGAAGATGGTCGGATCGGCAGGCGTCGTGGCGCCATCGAGTTTCGGATTGGGATTCATGAACGTTCCTGCGTGATTCCGGACTTCACCGACTGCTCGTCATTCCGGGGCTGCGCGAAGCGCTTGTGCGGGAACGACGGCAAAGAGGCAAGGTCTTCCTTAACTGGAGGTGTCCCCCTCACATTCCAAGGCTGGATTGCAGCGCGGCGCCGGTGGGCTGGCCGTCCTGCTTGTACACCGTGCCGGCCTTCATCACGAAGTCGACTTTTTTCATCAGTGAAATGTCATCCAGCGGATTGCCCGGCACCGCCACCACGTCGGCATACTTGCCGGCAGTGAGGCTGCCGAAATCCTGCTCGTGTTTCAGCAGCGCGGCGGCGTGCGTCGTCGCGGCCTGGATCGCGTACAGCGGCGGAATGCCGGCCTGCACCATGTACACGAACTCCTGCGCATTTTCGCCGTGCGGATACACGCCGGCGTCGGTGCCAAACGCGATCTTGACGCCAGCCTTGTAGGCGCGGCCTGCGGTGGCCATGATCTTCGGCCCCACTTCCAGCGCCTTGCGCGCGACCTGCGGCGGGTACCAGCCTTCCTTCGCCTTGGCCATCACGAATTCGCCGGCGATGATGGTGGGCACGTACCAGGTGCCGTGCTGCTTCATCAGCTTCATGTCCTCAGCGTCCATGAAGGTGCCGTGTTCGATCGAGTCGACGCCGCCGATTACCGCGCGGCGGATCGCCTCGGCGCCGTGCGCGTGCGCGGCCACGGTGAAGCCGTAGTCGTGCGCGGCGGCAACGACGGCCTTGATTTCGTCCAGCGTCATCTGCGGGTTTTCCGAGCTGGAGCTTTCATCCAGTACGCCGCCGGAGGGCATGATCTTGATGAGGTCGGCACCGTCCTTGTAGTGCTGCCGCACCGCTTTCCACGCGTCCGCTGGCGAATTGATGATGCCATCCTTCGGGCCCGGGTCGCCCTGGAGGTCCCAGCGATAACCGTCGGTGCCATCGGCGTGGCCGCCGGTGGTGCCGATGAACTTGCCGGCGGTGAAGATCCGCGGCCCCGCGACTTCGCCCTTGTTGATGGCGTTGCGCAGCGCGATCGACGAGTTGTCGCCCTCACCGAGGTTGCGCACTGTGGTGAAGCCTGCCATCAGCGTGCGGCGCGCGTACACCGTCGACTGGATCGCGTAGTCGGCCGGGTTCAGGCGGAATTGGTCGCTGTAGCTTGATTTGCTGAATTCGCTGGTCAGATGCGTGTGCGAATCGACCAGGCCCGGCAGGCAGGTGTCGTTGGCGGGCATCTCGACCACCTTGGCCCCCGCAGGGGTGACGCTGCCCGGTACCACCTCGCGGATGCGCTGGCCTTCCACCACGACGCTGGTCGCGCCCAGCATTTTTCCCGCAACCGTGTCGAGCAGGTGCGCGCAATGGATCACCGTGACTTCAGGCGGTGGCGCGACGCTCGCTGCGGGCGCTTCAGCCGCCTGCGCGGCGGCCATCGTCAAGGCCGCGGTCGCGAGCACCAGCGGCAGTCGGGACAAGTGGTGGTGGTTGGCGGATGGCATGGTTCCCCCTCGTGTCGGCCAAACCGGCATCTTAACCACACGCCCGTGCGGGTGTCGCGGGCCGAAAGTCTCGCATGCGGACGCTTGACGCTTTTGCTGCACTGCGGCACGCTGGCAAACCCTGAATCAGCCGCTGCGGGATTGCGTCCAGCCATGCAGGAAACCTACGACTCCAGCGCCTACAACCCCAGCGCCGTCGAAGCCGCCGCGCAGAAGTTCTGGTCCGACACGCGCGCGTTCGAGGTGACCGAAGACGCGTCGCGGCAGAAGTACTACTGCCTGTCGATGCTGCCGTATCCGTCGGGCGCGCTGCACATGGGCCACGTGCGCAACTACACGATCGGCGACGTGATCAGCCGGTTTGCGCGCATGCAGGGCAAGAACGTGCTGCAGCCGATGGGTTGGGATGCGTTCGGGCTGCCCGCCGAGAACGCCGCGATCAAGCGCAACATCCCGCCGGCGAAATGGACGCGCCAGAACATTGCGCACATGCGCGCGCAGCTGCAGGCCATGGGATTCGCGATCGACTGGTCGCGCGAGTTCGCCACCTGCGACCCGGCGTATTACGTGCACGAGCAGCGCATGTTCGTGCGGCTGTTCAAGCAGGGCATGGTGTATCGCAAAAACAGCGTGGTGAACTGGGATCCGGTCGACCAGACGGTGCTGGCCAACGAGCAGGTGGTGGATGGCCGCGGCTGGCGCTCCGGCGCGGTGGTCGAGAAGCGCGAGATTCCGCAGTGGTTCCTGAAGATCACCGATTACGCGCAGGAATTGCTCGACGGACTGGACCGGTTGCCAGGCTGGCCGGATGCGGTCAAGACCATGCAGCGCAACTGGCTGGGGCGCTCGGAAGGCCTGGAAATCCGCTTCGACGTCGAAGGCGGCGGCGCGCTGGAAGTCTTCACCACGCGTCCCGACACCTTGATGGGCGTGACCTATCTCGCGGTGGCGGCCGAGCATCCGTTGGCCGCCGAAGCGGCCAAGCACAACCCGGCGCTGCAGGCGTTCATCGATGAGTGCAGGCAGGGCGGGGTGTCCGAGGCCGAGCTTGAAACCAGGGAAAAGCGCGGCGTCGATACCGGTCTCAATGCGTTGCACCCGGTCACCGGCGAGCGCATCCCGATCTGGATCGCCAACTTTGTGCTGACGGGCTACGGCACCGGCGCGCTGATGGCGGTGCCGGGCCACGATGCGCGCGACTGGGAATTCGCCAGCAAGTACGACCTGCCAATCCGGATGGTGATCGTCAGCGATCCGGTGCGCGACGCGATCCGCGAGCTGGGCCGCGATGCCGACGACAACACCAGTGCGATGAGCGCGGCACTTGGCCAGTCCAAGCCCATCGACGTGGTGGAACCGGTGGCCGCCGAGGATGTGCTGGTCGAGTTCGAGAACCATATCCTCACCGAAGGGCCGTTCACCGGACACGGCACGCTGGTCAATTCCGGTGACTACGACGGCCTGGATTTCCGCCACGCGTTCGATGCGCTGGCCAAGCGCTTCGAGCGCGAGGGCCGCGGCCGTCGCCAGGTCAACTGGCGGTTGCGCGACTGGGGCATTTCGCGCCAGCGCTACTGGGGGTGTCCGATCCCCATCATCTATTGCGCCACGTGCGGCGCGGTGCCGGTGCCGGAAGACCAGTTGCCGGTGAAGCTGCCCGAGGACGTGGCGTTTTCCGGCGTGCAGTCGCCGCTGAAGTCCGACCCGGAATGGCGCAAGTGCACGTGCCCGCAATGCGGCGGCGCGGCGGAGCGCGAAACCGATACCTTCGATACCTTCATGGAATCGAGCTGGTACTACGCGCGCTATACCTCGCCGGGTGCGGCCACGCAGTTGGACCGGCGTGCGGATTACTGGCTGCCGGTCGACCAGTACATCGGCGGCATCGAGCACGCGATCCTGCACCTGCTGTACTTCCGCTTCTACCACAAGCTGCTGCGCGACGCGGGCCTGGTGCATTCGGACGAACCCGCCACCAAGCTTTTGTGCCAGGGCATGGTGGTGGCCGAAACGTACTACCGCGATACGCCCGACGGCGGCAAGACGTGGATCAACCCGGCCGACGTCGATGTGCAGCGCGACGAGAAGGGCCGCATCACCGGCGCGACGCTGAAGGCCGACGGCCGTCCGGTGTCGATCGGCGCCAGCGAGAAGATGTCGAAGTCGAAGAACAACGGCGTTGATCCGCAGCTGATGATCGACAAGTACGGTGCCGACACGGTGCGCCTGTTCTCGATGTTTGCAGCGCCGCCCGATCAGTCATTGGAATGGAACGAGGCGGGCGTCGAGGGCATGGCGCGGTTCCTGCGCCGCTTCTGGCGCGACATCGTCGCGCACGCCGCACAACCCGATCATCCACGAATGCAAGCTGCGGCAGCCGGCCGCACTGATCCGCTTTCCCCGCGTGCGGGGGAAGCGGCCCGCAAGGCCGATGGGGAGAACACTCGCGACGAAATCGACCCAGCCACCTTGAACCCCGCGCAAAAGACCCTGCGTCGTCAGCTGCACGAGACCATCGCCAAGGTCGGCGACGACATCGGGCGGCGGCGCAACTTCAACACGGCGATCGCTTCGCTGATGGAGTTGCTGAACGCGCTAGAGAAGTTCACCGACATGAGCGATGCCGGCCGCGCGCTGCGCCACGAGGTGCTGGAAGCGATGGTGCTGCTGCTGAACCCGTTCACGCCGCACGCCAGCCATGCGCTGTGGCAGGTGCTGGGGCACCCGGAGACCCTGATCGAGGACCTGCCGTGGCCGACGGCCGACCCCGCGGCGCAGGTGCGCGCCAGCGTCACGCTGGCGGTCCAGGTCAACGGCAAGCTGCGCGGTACGCTGGACGCCGCGCCCGATGCGCCACGCGAACAGCTGGAGGCGCGCGCGCGCGCGCTGCCGGGCGTGGTCGCGGCGGTCGGCGACAAGGCGGTGCGGAAGGTGATCGTGGTGCCCGGCAAGATCGTGAACATCGTTGCGGGGTGAAGCGGTACCGGCGGGCGCCACTGCTATGCTTTGGCGGACCCGGGACGGCGGCTTCATCGTCATGCGCACGCCGGTCCCGCGCCCACGCACAACGGAGCTTTCATGACCAAGCGATGGCTGCAAACGGCGCTGTGCGTCGTCGGGTTCGTTTCGCTTGCCGGCTGCGGCTTCCACCTGCGGGGCAGCGCGGCGCTGCCGGAAGTGATGCAGCACCAGGTTTACCTGCAGGTGAGCGGTGGCGGTGAATTTCCGCGCTCGCTGGCCGCGGCGCTGCGGGCATCCAGGGTGAACGTGCTGGATACCTCCACCGCGGGCGTCGCCACGCTGGCGGTTCCGACCGCGGCGTTTTCCTCGCGGATGCTGACCAGCGGCGCGGTGCAGCGCGTGGGCGAGTACGTGGTGGGTTTCGATGTGCAGTTCACCCTGACCGACGCCACTGGCAAGACCGTGATCCCGATGCAATCGCTGTCGCTGTCGCACGAGTTCGCGATCGACCAGACGCAGTTTTCCGCGATCACCAGCGAGACCGAAGCGATCCAGCGCAGCCTGGTGCGCGAGATGACCGATGCCGTGATGCGCCGCCTGGAAGCGCAGGCACGCACCGGCGGGGTGGCGACACCCGCCGCGGCGTCCAGCGCGGGCTGACGCGTGGCCGGTGAATTCGCGAAGTTCATTGAGACGCTCGCCCGCGGCGAACTGGCGCCGGTGTACCTGTTGGCTAGCGACGAGCCGTTGCAGTTGCAGGAAGCGGGCGATGCGCTGCGGGCGCGTGCGCGGGCGCTCGGATTTACCGAGCGCGAGGTGCTGGACGTCGAGGCGCATTTCGACTGGGATCGCCTGGCCCGCAGCGGCGCCAGCCTGTCGCTGTTCGCGTCGCGGCGGCTGATCGAGGTGCGCCTGCCCACCGGGAAGCCCGATCGTGATGGTGCCGCGGCCATCACCGATTGGTGCAAGTCGCCGGCGCCCGACACGGTGCTGTTCATCAGCGCCGCGCAGTGGAGCAAGAAGCACGAGGGCGCGTGGGTCAAGGCCGTCGAGCGCGCGGGGGTATACGCGTCGTTGCGCGCGCCACGCGTGGACGAATTGCCGGACTGGATCCGCGTGCGCATGCACGCGCACGGGTTTGCGCCCGACGCCGCGGCGGTGGCGTTGCTGGCCACGCGTGCGGAGGGCAACCTGCTGGCGATCGCGCAGGAGATCGACAAGCTCGCGGCACTGCGCGCCGGCGGTGCGGTCGGCGCAGCCGACCTGGAATCGCTGGGCGATGACAACGCGGTGTATGACGTATTCCGGCTTACCGATGCCGCGTTCGCCGGTGACGCGGCGCGTGCGCTGAAGATATTGAACGGCCTGCGCGCGGAAGGCGAGGCCGTGATTCCGATGCTGGGCTGGCTGCTCAACCAGCTCGACCTTGCGTTGCGGCTGGCGTCCGCCCCCGACTTTGCGACCGGTGCGCGCAACGAGTATGGCATGTGGCCCGCACGCCAGAAGTTGTTTGCGGGCGCGCTCAAGCGGGCCGGACACGGCAACGCACACTGGCGGCGCTGCCTCGCCGAATGCGCGCGCATCGATCGCATGGCCAAGGGCCGCGTCCAGGACGCCGCGGGCAGTTCGATGGACGATTCCTGGCGTGCAATGGAACGCCTGCTGGTCGCGATCGCCCAGCCGCGCGCTGCTGACGTGTTGCTGGCCGCATGACGACCGCGCGCCCGCTGGCCATTTTCGGCGGCACTTTCGATCCGGTCCACATCGGGCACCTGCGCGCGGCGTGGGAGGCATCCGAGGCGCTGGACGCCGAGGTGCGCCTGGTGCCTGCAAAAATTCCGCCGCACCGCCCGCAGCCCGTCGCAAGTGCGCCGCAACGCGCGGCGATGCTGCGCGCCGCGCTGGCCGGGCAGGGCCGCCTGCAATGCGACCTGCGTGAACTCGAACGCGAAGGCCCGTCCTACACCTTCGATACGTTGCGCCTGTTGCGCGCAGAGATCGGCGCCGCCCGCCCGCTGGTGCTGCTGGTTGGCGCCGATGCCTTCGCCGGGTTGTCCAGCTGGCATCGCTGGCACGAGTTGTTCGAACTGGCGCACATGTGCGTGCTGACGCGACCGGCCCAGATTCCAGACATGCCGGAGGTGCTGTCGGCAGAGGTTGCTGCACGCAGGACTTCGCGCATCGATGATCTGCGCGCGGCGCCCGCGGGCCGGGTGCTGGACATGGTGGTGTCGGCGCTGGGCATTTCCGCCACCCGCATTCGCGGGCTGTTGGCGGCCGGGCGTGAACCGCGCTGGCTGGTGCCGCAGGCGCTGCTGGATGACCCGGATCTGCTGGCCCCATACCGCTCGGGCGGAGCGGGGGGGATGATCCGTGGCAATGGCGCACCGCGGTAGCTGCGCCGCCGTCTGGACCTTCGTGGCCCCGTTTCCGCCGGGTGACTTGCGCTCGAATCCCACGGGTGCATACTTGGGCTGCGCACCCTGCGCGCCATCAGAGGCCGAGGCCTTCCACAACTTGACCCACCAGACCGCGTCGCGCTCCAACGCCACTTCCGTCACCCGCCCACCCACCACGGCAACCCTGCGCCGGCGCGTGCTTGCCGCCCTCGATGAATTGAAGGCACACGACATTCGCGAGATCGACGTGCGCGGGCGTACCTCCATTGCCGACCTGCTGATCATCGCCTCCGGCACGTCCTCGCGTCACGTCAAGTCCATCGCCGATGAAGTCGTCAAGTTCGCCAAGCGCGCAGGCATGCTGCCGCTGGGTGTTGAAGGCGAGCAGGAGGCCGAGTGGGTGCTGGTCGACCTGGGCGACATCATCGTGCACGTGATGCTGCCGCGCATCCGCGAGTTCTATGGGCTGGAGCGCCTGTGGACCGTGGGCGACCAGTCGCCCGAGGCCGAGTCGGAAGCCGAAGCGGCGAACGCCCGTTGAGCGGCAGGGCATGCGCGCGCGGCTGATCGCGGTCGGCGAACGCATGCCGGGTTGGGTGGCGGAGGGCTTCGCGGAGTACGCCAAGCGCCTGTCGCACGACCTGCCGCTGGAACTTGTCGAGATCAAGCCCGGCGCGCGCGGCAAGGGTCGCGACCACGTTCGCGCGATGGAACACGAAGGTGCGGCGTTGCTGTCCGCGCTGCCGCGCGACGCGCACGTCGTGGTGCTGGATGGCCACGGCGCCGCGTGGTCGAGCGAACAGCTCGCGCAACAGTTGTCGAAGTGGCGCATGGCCGGGCGCGACCTTGCATTCCTGGTCGGCGGACCCGACGGCCACCACGGCGACGTGCTGCAACGGGCCGACCAGAAGTGGTCGCTGGGGCCGCTCACGCTCCCGCACATGCTGGTGCGGCTGGTCGCGGCCGAACAGCTGTATCGCGCGGTGACGATCCTCAATGGGCATCCGTATCATCGTGGGTGATCGAGGTTTTCCTCCTCCTCCGGCAGAGGGTGGCGCGCAGCGCCGGATGAGGGTTCAGGATCGCGCGGTTCAGTGGATGGCCGGGAACCCTGCGGGTTTCAGGTGCGCAACGCGCCGTTACTATGACCCGCGACCCGAAGGATGCGAGGCGGCATGACGGTTGATCTCGGCGTGATCCTCACGCTGTTGCTGGTGGTGGGGTTCCTCGCGCAGTGGCTGGCGTGGCGGTTGCGCCTGCCGGCGATCCTGTTCCTGTTGCTGATCGGCGTCGTGATCGGACCGGCGACGGGCCTGTTCGATCCCGACCGGGCGCTGGGCGCGTTCCTGTTTCCGACGGTATCGCTGGCGGTCGCGCTGATCCTGTTCGAGGGCAGCATGACGCTGCGCTTCGCCGAGTTGCGTGGCATCGGGCGCGCGGTGCACGGCATGGTCACCTACGGCGCGGTACTGGCGTTGCTGTTGCTGGCGGCGGCGGTGCACTGGATCGCGGGGGTGGGCTGGCCGATCGCATTCCTGTTCGGGGCGCTGACCTGCGTCACCGGGCCGACCGTGATCACGCCGATGCTGCGCACCCTGCGCCCCAATGCGCGCATCGCCAGCGCCCTGCGCTGGGAAGGCATCGTGCTGGATCCGCTCGGGGCGCTGTTCGCGGTGCTGGTGTTCGAGGCCATCGTGTCGCACCAGCAAGGCCATTCGCTGGCGGTGTTCGGCGCGACGATTGGCATCGGCGCGGGTATCGGCCTGGCGGTGGCGGTGGCGCTGGGTTTCCTGTTGCGGCGGCAGATGATCCCCGAATACCTGCAGGCGTACGGCACCCTGGTCGCGGTGCTGGCGGCGTTCACGCTTTCCAACCAGCTGGCGCACGAATCGGGCCTGGTCGCGGTCACGCTCATGGGCATCACGCTGGGCAACCTCAAGCACATCCACATCGAACACATCATGGACTTCAAGGAGCACCTGTCCACGTTGCTGGTGTCGATGTTGTTCGTGGTGCTGGCCGCGCGCCTGCACTGGCCATTGCCGCCGGGCATGTTGCTGGCCGGTATCCTGGTGTTTGTCGCCGCGCAGTTCCTGATCCGGCCGGTGTCGGTGCTGGCGGCGACGCTTGGCAGCAACATGAACTGGCGCGAGCGCGCGCTGATCGGCTTCGTGTCGCCGCGCGGCATCGTCGCTGCGTCGGTGTCCTCGCTGTTCGCCCTGCGCCTGGCCGACCTGGGCATGCCGGACGCGGGCGCGCTGGTGCCGCTGGTGTTCATCCTGATCATTGGCACCGTGGTGCTGCAAAGCGCGACGGCGCGACCGCTCGCGCGGATGCTGAAGGTCGCCGACCCCGATCCCGATGGCGTGTTGATTTTCGGCTCCGACGTGGTGGCGTGCGGCGTTGCGCAGGCGTTGGCGGAACAGAAGATCCAGGTGTTGTTGGCCGACGACGATTGGGACGGCATCAGTCGTGCGCGGATGGCGGGGCTGCCGACGTTTTTCGGCAACCCGACGTCGCAGCATGCGGCCACGCACCTGGACCTGACGGGCATCGGGCGCCTGCTGGCGATGTCCAACCGGCGTGAACTGAATTCGCTGGCCTGCCTGCAGTACCGGCAGGAATTCGGCCGCGAACGGGTTTACCGGTTGCGTGTGCTGGCGCCGCAGGACGCCAACGAGCGTTCGGCGTTCGCGGGCAACCTGCGCGCCAAGGCGCTATTCGCTGACGGCATGACCCATGCCCGGTTCGCGCAAATGCTGGAGACCGGCTGGCGCATCAAGTCCAATGCCTTGACCGATGCGTTCGGCTGGCCCGAGTTCGTGGCGCAGCATGGCGTGGGCGTGGTGCTGCTGTTTGGCATCGAGTCGAACGGCCGCCTGCGGGTCGCCAGCGACCGGCGCAAGACCGAACCGAAGAGCGGCTGGAACGTGATCGCGCTGGTGCCGCCCGCGCAGGCTGCCGCCGTGGGTGTGGCGGCCTGAGGCCACGTGGCCGGCGCCCGGGTTGCGACCGGCCCGCCGCGGCGCGCCGTTATCCTTGCCGGATGCTCTATTTGGCCTCGCAATCCCCGCGCCGGCGCGAGCTGCTCGCGCAGATCGACGTCGCATTTGAAGTCGTGGAGGTCGCGGTGCCGGAAGTGCGGGGCGATGCGGAATCGCCGCGTGGGTACGTGGAGCGCGTCGCGCGGGCCAAGGCCGCGGCCGGCCTGGCCCATGTGGCCGGGCTTAGCGACGGCCCGGTGGTGCTGGGGGCCGACACCGAGGTGGTCCTGGCAGGCCGGGTGTTTGGCAAGCCGCGCGATGCGGCCGATGCCGCGCGAATGCTGCGTGCCTTGTCCGGGCGCACGCACAGCGTGATTTCCGTGGTGTGCTGCACGAAGGCGACGGGTTCGATGGTTGCCGCGTGCGAGTCCGTGGTGGCGTTCGCGCCACTGGACGACCGCACGATCGCACGCTACGTCGCCACCGGCGAGCCCTTCGGCAAGGCCGGTGCGTATGCCATCCAGGGCCGCGCGGCCGCCTTCATCAGCCACTTGTCCGGCAGCTATTCAGGGGTCATGGGCCTGCCGTTGTACGAAACGGTGGGCCTGCTGCGGGGCGCCGGCCTGATGCGTGACGGCGACTGAACGGCTGCGATTGGTGCATCGACAGGTACAGACGCGCCGGGCTATAAGTGCGGTTCCCGCCCTGCACGTTCATGGGGCCTGCCCGCGCCGTGCCCCGATGACCGAGGAAATCCTGATCAACGTCACCCCTCGCGAGGCGCGGGTCGGCGTGGTCGAGAACGGCGTGCTGCAGGAGGTGCACATCGAGCGCAGCGGTCGCCGCGGCTATGTCGGCAACATCTATTGCGGCCGCGTCAAGCGCGTGATGCCCGGGATGCAGGCCGCGTTCGTGGACATCGGGCTGGAGCGCAGCGCGTTCCTGCACGCGGCGGACATGGCGCACCCGGTGCTGAACGCCGAGGCCATCGACGGCGCTGTCCCCGCCGCCAGCGTACCGCCCATCACCGAACTGGTGCACGAAGGCCAGCGCGTGATCGTGCAGGTCATCAAGGATCCGATCGGCAGCAAGGGCGCACGGCTGTCCACGCATCTGTCCATTCCCTCGCGCTACCTGGTGCTGCTGCCGGACAGTGCGACCCTCGGCGTGTCGGCCCGCATCGAGGACGAAGCCGAGCGCGAACGCCTGCGCGGCCTCCTGACCGGATTGGCCGGCACGGGCTTCGGCCTGATCGCGCGCACCAACGCCGAGGGCCTAGGCGCCGAGCCGCTGCGCGAGGATGTCGCCTACGTCACGCGCGTATGGCAGAAGGTGGCCGCGGCGATGGCGGGCGCGCAGCTGGGCGAGCGCGTGTATGAGGAACCTTCGCTGCCGCTGCGCGTGCTGCGCGACCTGATGCACGACGACATCGAGAAGGTGCGCGTGGATTCGCGCGAAACCTTCCAGCGCACGCTGGAGTTCGCGCGTCAGTTCATGCCGGAGCTCACCGGGCGCGTCGAACACTACCCCGGCGAGCGGCCGATCTTCGACCTGTACGGCGTCGAGGACGAGATCCAGAAGGCCCTGCGCAAGGACGTGCCGCTGAAATCCGGCGGCGACCTCGTGATCGACCAGACCGAGGCGATGACGACCATCGACGTCAACACCGGCGCTTATCTCGGGACCCGGAACCTGGAAGAAACTGCGTTCCGCACCAACCTCGAGGCGGCGCAGGCCGCGGCGCGCCAGCTGCGCCTGCGCAACCTCGGCGGCATCATCATCATCGACTTCATCGACATGCACGACGACGAGCACAAGCGCCAGGTACTGCGCACGCTGGAGAAGGCGCTCGCGCGCGACCATGCCAAGACCACGGTGTACGACATGAGCCCGCTGGGGCTGGTGGAAATGACGCGCAAGCGCACCACCGAAAGCCTGGCGCGGCAGCTGTGCGAGCCTTGTCCCGCCTGCGCCGGGCGCGGCATCCGCAAGACCGCCGAAACCGTCGGCTTCGAGATTTTCCGCGAGATCACCCGCGCGGTGCGCCAATTCAACGCCGAGAAGCTGCTGGTGCTGGCCGCACCGGACGTGGTGGCTCGGATGCTGGAAGAGGAAGCGTCGGTGGTGGCCGAGCTGGAAGCATTCATCGGCAAGCCGATCCGGTTCCAGCCAGAGGAGCAGTACGGGCAGGAGCAGTTTGATGTCGTGCTGCTTTGATTTTTCCTTCCCCCGTTCACGGGGGAAGGTGCCCGAAGGGCGGATGGGGGTAAGTCAGCGCGCCACCGAGCCGCGCGGAAATGGCAGGGACGTCATGTACCGCGCGTGCGGTATGGGTGGAACCGGAATATGAAGGTCATCCCCGCACCGCTGTGCGGTGACCCCATTCCGGCGGAAGGGGGTGAGCGATGAGGCCCTGGCGCCACCACCTGCGCCGCGCGCGCTTCGCCGTGACCGGGTTGCTCGCCGGATTGCTGATCACCATCGCCGTCGCGATGGGCGTGGTGCAGGTGCTGCTGCCGCTGGCAACCCGTTATCCCGATTTCGTCGCCCGGCAGCTGTCCGCGCGCCTGCACCGGCCGGTGAAGTTCGCCGCGATTTCCAGCCAGTGGCAGCCGTCCGGGCCGTTGCTGTCGGTCCGCGACCTGACGCTCGGTCCGGGGAATCCCGGCGGCCCGTCGATCACGCTGCCGCACGCGGCGCTGAAGTTCGATTTCGGCGCATGGCTGCGGCCGGCGCATCGCTGGATCACGCTGCGGCTCAGTGACATGGAGCTGCGGGTCGAGCACTCGGCGCAGGGCTGGCAAGTGGTCGGCTTCGGCAATTCCATCGACAACCCGCACGCTTCGCTGCAGTCGTTGCCGGTCGACCTGGACCTGCGCGACCTGCGCGTGGACATCGTCGATGACGTGGCACGGCGCTCGTGGCGGGTGCTGGCGCCGCGCCTGCGCGTGGTGAACATCGGGGATTCGGTGCGCTTCGGCGGCAGTGTCAGGCAACTGAATACCAACCAGACGGTCACGATCAATGGCCGGATGAACTCGGCCGCGCGCAGCTACGCCCTGCACCTCGCGACGCACGATTTCGATTTCGCGCAGGCGCTGCACGGCCTGACGCCCGACGGATACGCGGTGCGCAGCGGCCGCGGCGATGCCGAGCTGTGGGGCACGTGGCGTGCCGGCAAGCTGGACTCGGCCGCCGCGCGCTATGCCATCCGCGACGTGTCGGCCGCGGGTCCCGGCGGCCGCAAGGTCGAGCTGGCGGCGCTGGCGGGGGTGTTCCGGGCGCAGCGTGCCGGTGACGGCTGGGACCTGGCCTGGCGCGGACCCGGCAAGCCGCGTGCGAACATCGACCAGGCGGGCGGCTTCGTCGCGCAGGTGCGCGGGCAGCCTGGTGCGCGCCGCGTAACCGCCGCCGTGCAGTCGCTGGACGTGGCGCCGTGGCTCGGGTTGCTGGCGATGGCACCGCAGGCGCCACCGGCGCTGGTGAACTGGGTAGTGCATGCGCGGCCCGATGTGCACGTGGATTCGGCGGCGCTGGCGTGGCGGCAGGGCGGCCACTACGACGCGAGCGTGCGGTTCTCGGACCTGCACGCGATCGCGGCGGGCGCGATTCCGGGATTGGCGTTGTCGCAGGGCGTGATCCGCGCGGACGACCAGGCGGTGTCGCTGGCGCTGCCGCCGCAACCGGCGACGGTTGCGTTGACGGACGTATTCCGCAAGCCATTCGTGTTCACGCGCCTGGCCGGCCAGCTGGTCGCGTGGCGCGAAGACGGGTTGTGGAACATCGCCGCCGATGGCTTGCAGTTCGACGCTGGCAAACTGTCCGGCAACGCACACGCGCGCCTGACGTGGCTGGGGGGCGGGCAGCCGCCGTTCCTGTCGGCCTACGCGACGATCGCGCGCGCGCAGGTCGCGGACGCCAAATTGTTCTGGCCGTATCGCAGCATGCCGCCCTCGCTGGTCGCGTGGCTGGATCACGCGCTGGTTGGCGGCGAGCTGACGTCCGGGCGGGTGCTGATCCGGGGCGACCTCAAGCATTGGCCGTTCCTCGACCATGAAGGCCGCTTCGAGGCCGCGGGCGTCGTCCAGGGCGCCACTTTCAATTTCGATGATGCGTGGCCGCGTGCGACGGAAGTCGATGCGGCGGTGGATTTCGTGGACAACCACATGGGCATCGTCGCGACCCACGCCAAGGTGCAGGGCGTGACCACCACGCGCGCGGTGGCGACGATTCCGGACCTGGGCAACGGCGTGCTTGGACTCGACATCCAGGGCACCGGCACGGGTGCGCAACTGCTGGATTTCGTGCGCCACAGCCCGGTGGGTGCGGGCGCGGTGGACGCGTTGCAGGGGTTGGCGGTCGGCGGCACCGGCAAGTTCGGCATCAAGCTGTCGATTCCACTCGGCCACGCGGAGGATTTCACGCTGGACGGCCGGGTCGACATGGCCAAGGCCGACGTCACCGCCGACAAGTGGAACCTGCACCTCAAGAACCTCAACGGCCCGCTGCTGATCCAGGGCAAGGGCTTCCACGCCAATGCCTTGCCGGTGATGTTCGGTGGGGCGCCCGCGAAGCTGTCCATTGCGGTCGGCAGCAACGTCGCCGACCCGAGGGACATCGTCGAGGCATCGCTGGACACCAGCACGTCGGTGCAGGCGTTGGTGCAGGGCTTTCCGGGCCTGGCCGGTCTGGCGGCCCACGCGCGCGGCGTCGCGCCGTTCCACATTGGCGTGGACGTGTTGGCGGGGCAGGGCGGCGCGCCGGCCGCGCCCGCGCTCGCACTCAGTTCCCCGCTCACCGGCATCGCACTGGATTTTCCGGCGCCGCTGGACAAACCGGCAGATGCAACGTTGCCGCTGCGCCTCAACCTGCCACTGCCGTCGGCCGGTGCGGCGCTGACGGTGTCACTGGGCGACCTGCTGCAGGTGCGCGGCCGCCTGGCCGATCCCGCGCGCAGGTTGCCAACCGCGCTGGCGATGAATTTCGGCAGCGAGCCTCCCGCCAACGCGCCCACCCAGGGCCTGGTCGTCGGCGGGCACGCGGCCTTGCTCGACGTGAGCGGCTGGATCCAGCAGGCAATGACCGGGACCACTGGCGGTACGTTTCCGCGGCTTGCGCGGGCGGATGTGTCCGCGGACAGCGCGCGCGTGTTTGGCACCGACCTGGGCGCACTGCGGTTCACGTTCGCGGCGGGCGCGCAGGACGACGCCATCGCGTTCGACGGCGCCGCAGTCAAGGGCACCATCGACCTGCCGACCAGCAACCTGCCCGGACGCGGCATCACCGCAAACCTGCAGCACCTGTACTGGCCCGAACCGCCGCCGCCGAAGCAACCCGGGCCCCCACCGCCGCCCAGCGTGACCTCGCCGATCGCACCATTCGCGATCCCACCGCTGCACGTCAGCATCGGCGACCTGCGGCTCGGCCATGCGCAGCTGGGCGCAACCCGGTTCGAGAGCGCGCCGACGCTGCAGGGCATGTCCATCAGCGAGTTCGATTCCAAGGGCGCGGATTTCACCATCCAGTCGCATGGCAACTGGAACGGCACGACGGCCAGCAGCGCGTCCAGCATGGTGATCGACATCGCCTCGCATGATTTCGGCAAGACCCTGACGGCGTTCGGCTTCAGCGGACTGCTGGCGGGCGGCAGGGATGCGCACGTGCACATCGACGGCACTTGGCCGGGCGCGCCGTCGTCGTTCTCGCTGGCGTACCTGAGCGGCAAGTTGGACATCAAGGTGGGCGAGGGGCGCATCCTGGCGGTGAAGCCGGGCCTCGGGCGGCTGCTGGGCCTGCTGTCGTTGCGTGAGCTGCCGAGCCGCCTGATGCTGCATTTTGGCGACGTGTTCAAATCGGGCTTCGGCTTCGACGATGCCGCCGCCAACTTCACATTGAAGGATGGCAATGCATACACGCAGGATCTGGTCATTACCGCGCCGGCCGCGCAGATCGCGATGCAGGGGCGAACCGGGTTCCGCGCGCGCGACTACGACCTGTCGCTGGACGTTACGCCGCACGTCGGCGGCACCCTGCCGGTGGTCGGCGCCGTGATCGGCGGGCCCGTGGGCGCGGCCGCCGGTCTGGTGGTGCAGGGCCTGATCGGCAGGGGCATCAACAAGGCGGCGGGCAACGCCTACCGCGTCAGCGGCAGTTGGGACAAGCCGAAGATCGTGCCGGTGGGCACGATTCCCGCACCCGCCGCGACCCCTGCGCTACCGGCGGCTGCGGCGTCCAGTGTTCCGGCACCCGCCGCCACGGTCGCCCTGCCGGCGCCCACGGAAACCGGCGCCCCGGCACGGCCATCGACTGCACCGCCAGCCACCGCGGGATCCGGTTGATACTACGCTTGTGGCGCCGTTCCCACGGGAGGTGTCCATGGCTGCATTCTTCTGCAAACTGGTTCCGCCGCGCGCGACCTTTACGGCGGACATGTCGCCCGTAGAAGCAGACGCGATGCGGCGACACGCCCGCTACTGGCAGGACGTGATCGACCGCGGCGTGCGCGTGTTCGCGCTGGGACTGGTGATGGACCCGGCGGGCGCGTTCGGGATCATCGTGATCGAAGCCGCAGACGAATCCGTCGTGCGGGCATTGACTGTGCAGGACCCGGTGATCACCGCGGTCGTCGGCATGCGCTACGAAATCCACTCGATGCCGCGGGGCGTGATGCACAACTGAGCACGCCCCGGCGCGGCTTTCGCTTGCGAACCGGCAGGCCCGCCCTTACGTTGTCCAGATCTCTCGCAAGGCGCAACCCCATGGATTCCCCGCTGGCACTCGTCGAACACAACCTGCTGGCGCCGGGCGGCTTGTCCACGTCCGATCTCGAGCGCGTGTTCGCGCGGGTGATGGCGCCTTCCATCGATGCCGCCGATTTGTACTTCCAGCATTCGCGAAGCGAATCGTGGGTGCTGGAAGACGGCATCGTGCGTGATGGCAGCCACAGCATCGAACAGGGCGTCGGCGTGCGCGCGGTGTCGGGCGACAAGACGGGCTTTGCGTATTCCGACGACATCGTGTTGCCACAGCTGCTCGAAGCGGCGGGCGCGGCACGCGCGATCGCCAACGACGGCAATGGCGCCGGCAAGCCGCTGGCACTGCGTGGCGCGCGCGCGTTGTACCCGGCCGACGATCCCATCGACGGCATGGACAACGCCGCCAAGATCGCCCTGTTGCGCGAACTCGACGCACTCGCGCGCAGCCTCGACCCGCGCATCAAGCAAGTCATCGTCAGCGTCAGCGCGACGCACGATTCGGTGCTGGTGGCTGCGGCTGACGGCACGCTGGCGGCCGACGTGCGGCCGTTGACGCGGGTCAACGTGCAGGTGATCGCCGAGGCCAACGGCCGGCGCGAATCCGGCTACGGCGGTGGCGGCGGCCGCTGCGCCTATCGCGAACTGATCGACTCCGGCCGCGCCCACGCATGGGCGCGCGAAGCCGTGCGCCAGGCGCTGGTCAACCTGGAAGCCGTCGAGGCGCCCGCCGGCACCATGGACGTGGTGCTGGGGCCGGGTTGGCCGGGCGTGCTGCTGCACGAGGCCATCGGGCATGGCCTTGAAGGCGACTTCAACCGCAAGGGTACTTCCGCTTTCGCCGGCCGCATGGGCGACAAGGTTGCCGCCGAAGGCGTGACCGTGGTCGATGACGGCACGCTGCCGGGCCGGCGCGGGTCGCTGTCGATCGATGACGAAGGCACGCCCACGCATTGCACCACGTTGATCGAGGATGGCCGACTGGTCGGCTACATGCAGGACAAGCACAACGCGCGCCTGATGGGCATGGCGCCCACCGGCAACGGCCGGCGCGAGTCCTTTGCGCACTTGCCGATGCCGCGCATGACCAATACCTACATGCTGGCGGGCCAACGCGATCCGGCGGAGATCATCGCCTCGGTCGAGCACGGCCTGTACGCCGTCAATTTCGGCGGCGGGCAGGTGGACATCACCAACGGCAAGTTCGTGTTCAGCGCCAACGAGGCCTACCTGATCGAGCACGGCAAGGTCACGCGGCCGGTGAAAGGCGCAACCCTGATCGGTTCCGGTCCCGACGTGCTGACGCGGGTCGCGATGATCGGCAACGACCTCGCGCTCGACGAGGGTGTCGGCGTGTGCGGCAAGGAAGGCCAGAGCGTACCGGTGGGGGTGGGGATGCCCACGACGAAAGTCACTGGAATGACGGTCGGTGGAACGGCCGCGTGATCCGATCCCGATCACCTGCGGGCGCGCGCCTGCGCGCGACAGGCGTCATCCTGGCCTGTCGCACCACGGTCGCCGGCAGGCTGGCGCCTACATGGATCCGGAATTGCGCAGTAACCGGAACAGTTCGCGTTGCGCGCTCGGTGGCTTGCCGACCCCGCGCTCGCGGCGGGCTTGCCCGATCAACGCGCGCAATCTTTGGTGGTCGATGCCGGGGTGCGCGGTGATGAACGCCGTGAGTGCGGCATCGCCATCGTCGCCCAGCAAGTCTTCGCGCAACGCTTCGGCACGGTGCAGCGCCGCGGCTTCGCGCGCACCGCTGGCCTTGGCGTTGGCCAGCGCGGCACGCGCGGATTCGAAGTCTTCCCCGACGTGCGCGCGCATCAGCTTGGCCAGGTGGGCCAACTGGCGCTTGTGCGCGATGTGCGAGGGCGTGCGCTGCACCTCGGCCAGTTCCGCGCGGATGTCGTCCGGCAGTTTCAGCTGGTCCAGCCGCGCTGCGGACAATCCGGCGAGCTGCGTGGCAAGGGCCAGCACGTCCAGTGCCTCGCGCTTGCGCGCGCTGCGGCTGGGGCGTTCGTGGTCGGTAGCATCTTCGGTGTCGTGCATGGCGGCGCCGGTCCATCCAGTTTGAACGGGAAACGCAATTGAACGCCAACATTGTGACAGCCGACGACAGCCTCGAGGAACTGGACCAGCTCGCCCAGCTGGCGGACGACGTCGTTCGGCGCGCGCGTGCAGCTGGTGCTTCGCAGGCCGAGGTTGCCGCCAGCGTCAGCACCGGGCTGGCCGTGAACGTGCGCCTGGGCGAGGTGGAAACCGTGGAGCGCAACCGCGACCGCGGTTTCGGCTTGACCGTGTATTTCGGCCAGCGCAAGGGCAGCGCGTCCACGGCCGACCTCAAGCCTGCGTCCATCGAGGCCACGTTGGCGCAGGCCTGCGCGATCGCGCGCTACACCGAGTCGGATCCGTGCGCGGGCCTGGCCGAAGCGGCGCTGATGCAGAAGGATTTTCCCGAGCTGGACCTGTGGCATCCGTGGCGGCTCGACGTCGACCGTGCGATCGCGATCGGTCGCGAAGTGGAGGCCGCCGGTCGCGCCAACCCCGCCATCACCAACTCGGAAGGCGCCAGCGTGCAATGCGGCGACGTCGTGGGCGTGTACGCCAATTCGCACGGCTTCAGCGGCCGCGAGCGCGGCACGCACCACTCCATCTCGTGTTCCCTGATCGCGGGCAAGGGCGACGCGATGCAGCGCGATGGCTGGTACGAGTACGTGCGCGATGCGGATGCGTTCCCGGTGTTCGCGGGCATTGGCGC
>JAICHS010000012.1 GCA_025924775.1 Rhodanobacteraceae bacterium | reverse complement strand
TAGATCGGCGCGGGCATGAATTCCGGCGCCTCGTTGCAGGCGTAGCCGAACATCAGGCCCTGGTCGCCCGCGCCCTGTTCTTCCGGCTTCTTGCGATCCACGCCCTGGTTGATGTCCGGCGACTGCTTGCCGATCAGGTTCAGCACGCCGCAGGTCGCGCCGTCGAAGCCGACGGTGGACGAGTTGTAGCCGATGTCCAGGATTACCTTGCGCGCCAGCGCCTCGATGTCCACCCAGGCGTCGGTGGTCACTTCGCCCGACACGATCGCGACGCCGGTCTTGACCATGGTTTCGCACGCCACGTGGGCGCGCTTGTCCTGGGCCAGAATCGCGTCCAGCACCGCGTCGGAAATCTGGTCGGCGACCTTGTCCGGGTGGCCTTCGGACACCGATTCGGAAGTGAACAGGTAGCGGCTCATCGTGGGTTATATCCTTTGATACGGATGGAAGGATGAAGCAGACTGCCCATGATACAGGGTCGTGGGTATCGCTGCAGCCCGCAGCGTAGCGCGTTCAGCCGCGGTCAGGCTGGAAACCGGGGTCAGAGTCGACTTTCGCGATACAGGCTGCAACCCTCCCCGCCCTCGTACGAAAGTCGACTCTGACCCCGGTTTCCGACAGTTCATGCAGCTGCCGCGAACTCACGGGGCACGCCGGCCGCGAGCGCGTCGAAATAGTCACACGTCAAGCGCCGCTGCTCCGTCGCGCTTTCGGCGGCGTTGACGACCGCGCGGAAGGCCGCGTTCTCCGGACGGTCCTTGGCGTACCAGCCGAGGTGCTTGCGGGCGATGCGCACCGCCGCGGGCTCCCCGTAAAAGCCGTACAGGTCGTCCAGGTGGCCCAGCAGGATGTCGCGGACTTCCGCGATGCCGGGTTCCGGCAGGGTTGTCCCGGTGGCGAGGAAGTGCACGACCTCGCGGAAGATCCACGGCCGGCCTTGCGCGGCGCGGCCGATCATCAAGCCATCGGCTTGCGTGTAGTCGAGCACCGCGCGTGCGGTTGCGGGCGAGGTGACGTCGCCGTTGGCGAATACCGGAATGGCAACGCTGGCCTTGACCGCCGCGATGGTGTCGTACTCGGCCACGCCTTCGTATTTCTGTGCCCGGGTCCGACCGTGCACCGCCAATGCGGCGATGCCGGAGTCTTCGGCGATGTGGGCGACGCTGAGGGCGTTGCGGTGATCCGGATCGGTGCCGGTGCGCAGCTTCAGGGTGACGGGCACGTCGACCGCCGCCGCTACCGCACGGCAAATCCGTGCGACCAGGGCCTCGTCGGCCAGTAGCGCCGAACCCGCCCAGGCCTTGCAGACCTTTTTTGCGGGGCAGCACATGTTGATGTCGATGAGCTGCGCACCATTGGCGACGTTGCAGCGTGCCGCCTCGGCCAGCGCCCCGGGGTCCGATCCCGCGATCTGCACGGAGACCGGGTCCGGTTCGCCCGCGTGGTCCATCCGGTGCAGCGATTTGCGGGATTGCCACAGGCTGGCATCGGCAGTGGTCATTTCCGACACGGCCAAGCCCGCCCCAAGCCGCTTGCAGAGCTGCCGGAACGGTTTGTCGGTGACGCCGGCCATGGGGGCCAGCGCCACCGGCGGGTCGATCTGGATGCGGCCGATTCGCATCCGCGGATTGTAGTGGCGGGCCGCCGGCCGTGGACCCGGCCGGCGCGCTATGATCGGCCCGCGTAGGGGAGGCGGCATGCGCCGGTTGTTTGCAGGATTGTGGCTGGTGTTGACGACGGGCGTCGCGATGGCGGCGGCGGTGCCGTCGCCGTTGCAGCTGCGTACGCTTTCGGCCAGCAATCCGCGCGAGCTCATCGTGCAGGTCCGCGCGGCGCTGGACGCCGGGGTCTACGTCAACCATCCCGCCGGTGAACGCGAAGCGCTGTGGTGGATGGGGCACGCCGGCGTCAACCTTTCCGATGATGCCGCGGTGACCGAGGCGGTGGCGCGGCTGAAAAGCCTGGGCAGCGTCGGCCACGACACGCTGGCCCAGTCTTACGCCGGGTTCCTGAGCGCCGATTTGCGCATCCTGCGCGGCGACGGCGGCGGCGTCAGCGACGCATTGCAGGCGGCGGCCATCCAGCTGGACAGTGACGATCCCGCGCATCGCGCGCTCGCCAAGTTCCAGTTGTGCGATGCGTACAGCATGGCTGGCCAGTACGAGCATTCCCAGCCGCTGTGCGAGGACGCCGATGCGGCGTTCGGAGCGCTCCACGACGACTGGAACCAGGCGCAAGCCAAAAACGACGAGGGCAACAACGCCTACGCGCTGGGCCAATACGGGAAGGCCGGCGCGTTCTACCGGCAGGCGCAGGCGCTGTACGAGAAGGTCGGTGACCATTCCCAGGCGCTGATGGTGGGCGACAACCTGGCGCAGGTGTACCTGAAGCAGGGTAAGCCCCAACAGGCGATCGTGCTGTCACGCGCCTCGCTGGTGGATGAGCGGGCCGCGGGACGGGAATCGGACGCCATGAATTCGCAGTACGACATCGCCCGCGCGCTGCAGGCGATGGGCCGGCAACGCGAGGCCATGGAGCTGATCGCCACGACCGTGGCGGAAGCCCGCAAGGCCCACCTGGATGCCCAGCTTCCCGAGCTGCTCGCCGAGCAGTCCCGGATGGCCGAAGCAGGGGGCAACCTGAAACTCGCACTTGCCAGCGAGCGTGAAGCCATGCAGGTGGCCGGTGCACATTGGCAAGCCAGCCTGCGTTCGCAACAGGCTGAACTGGGCGCCCGCTACGCGGCGCGCGAAAAGGAAGTGAGGATCCAGGCGCTGGAACGCAACAACCAGGTGAAGGCCCTGAAGCTGAAGGCGGCCCAGACCGACGTCGCGCGCAATGCCCTGCAGCTGCGGCGCCAGCGCGGCACTCTGGTCGCGGTGATGGTGGCGGCGCTGAGCCTGGTGTTGGGCTTGGTTTCACTGCTGCTGTTGTTGCGCTCGCAGCGGCGGCATGCGCGCGAGTTGCGGCGGCAGGCGCACGAAGATCCGCTGACCGGCGTGGACAATCGGCGCGGTTTTTTCCAGCGGGTCCAGGCGTTGCTTGACCGGCGCGACTCCGACGCACCGCCGCTGCACGTGCTGCTGCTGTTCGACTTCGATTATTTCAAGCGCGTCAACGATCGCTGCGGGCACCCGTTTGGCGACATCGTGCTGAACGTTTCGCTGCAGTGCCTGCGCGGCGTGGTGGCGGGGCGCGGATGCCTGGCGCGGCTGGGCGGCGAGGAATTCGTGGTGCTGTGTCCCCATCTCGGTGGTGCCGAGGCGTTGCAGCTGGCCGAGGACATGCGCGTGGCCATCGGTGCGCTCAAGTTCCCGGATGCGCCGGATGATCTGGAAGTCACCATCAGCATCGGCCTCGCGCTGTTCGACGGGGTGCACTGCCGCGATGTCGGCAGCTGGCTGCGTGCGGCCGATAATGCGATGTACGCAGCCAAGGCCCGCGGCCGCGACCAGATCGTGGTCGCGCAGCAGGTCGAGACCCTGCTGCGGCAGGTCGGCATGGCGCCGCGTGCCGCGGAATGACCGGTCAGCCGTTGGCACCCGGCGCGGCGGGCGTCCGGTCCGCCGGTGGCTGGCGCGCACGCACCGGGATACCGGATTCGCGCCCGCGCAGGTGCTGTGTCAGGCCCATGCCGACGCGCATGCCGTACCCGATGCGCTCGGCGTAGCCGATCATCAGCGCGGCCGATTCCACGTCCAGCACTTCGCCCGCCGTCTCGCGCCACAGGGCCAGCCAGCGCTGGAAGTGCTGCACGCCGATGGGCAGGGGTTGGTGCTTGCCGAGCGGGTTGCCGCGGTAGTGCCCCGTATGCAGGGCAACGGTGGTCCAGAACGAGGTCATGAGGACCTTGTGCGCGTCCCAGTCATCCACCCGCGGATTGAACACCGGCCCCAGCAACGGGTCGATGTGCACCTTGTCGTAGAAGCGCTCGACCAGCGTGGCCAGCCGGGCTTCGTCGAGGTTTGCTGGAATGGCGTTCGGCATGCGGCCAGCGTCGTGCATGGCGCCTGCCGCAGCCATGACCTGCATCAATGACGCGCATCAATGCGGCGTGCACCGCAACGCGAGACACTCGCCGCCATACCAAGAAGCGCCATCATGACCCACGTCGTTACCGATAACTGCATCAACTGCAAGTACACCGACTGCGTCGAGGTATGTCCTGTCGATTGTTTCCATGAAGGCCCGAACTTCCTGGCGATCGATCCCGACGAGTGCATCGATTGCACCTTGTGCGTGGCCGAGTGCCCGGTGAACGCGATCTTCGCGGAGCTGGACGTGCCCGCGGGACAGGAAAAGTACCTTGCGATCAATGCCGAACTGTCCAGGCAGTGGCCGGTGATTGCGACCAAGATCCCGGCGATGGAGGGGGCCGACCTGTGGGACGGCATTCCCGACAAGCTGTCGCTGCTGGATCGCGGCGATGGCAGCAAGCCCGCCGCGACGCCCGCCAACCCGCGCGGCGCGGCCTGACCAGCACACTGGGCTTCGGGCTAGACTGGCCGGACGGCGGTCGGCGACCGCCATTCCCCCGTACGTTTTCCAAGGAGTCGCAGCATGTCCAGTACCAAGTTCAAGGGCAGCCCCGTCCACGTTGACGGCCACTTTCCGCAACCCGGCGACAAGGCCCCGGCATTCAAGCTGGTTGCGGGCGACCTTTCGGAAAAGTCGCTGGCCGATTTTGCCGGCAAGCGCAAGGTGTTGAACATCTTCCCCAGCATCGACACCCCGGTGTGCGCGGCGTCCGTGCGGCATTTCAACAAGGACGCCGCCGCGCTCAAGAACACCGTGGTGCTGTGCATTTCGGCCGACCTGCCGTTCGCGCAGGGGCGCTTCTGCGGCGCCGAGGGCATCAACGACGTCACCATGCTGTCGACGATGCGCGGCCGCAAGTTCCTGCCGGACTACGGCGTGGCGATGACCGATGGCCCGCTGGCGGGCCTGGCCGCGCGCGCGGTGCTGGTGCTGGACGAGCACGACAAGGTGATCCATGCGCAGATGGTCGATGACATCACGCACGAGCCGGATTACGCCGCGGCGTTGAAGGCGCTTGGCTGATTTGCCGAAGCGGTCCCGGTTGCCTGCAGGCAGGATCCTGCAAAGCAGCTTTTGCAGGCGCGCGTCTGCGCACGATTCATTTCAGGCATCAAGCAAAAACCCGCAGCGTCGCCGCTGCGGGTTTTCGTTTGCCAGGCGCGGCACGCGTCAATGGACTTTCGCGAATGCCTCGGCCATGTCCAGCATGCGGTTGGAGAAGCCCCACTCGTTGTCGTACCACGCCAGCACCTTCACCAGCGTGCCTTCCATCACGCGCGTCTGGGTCGCATCGTAGGTGCAGGACGCAGCGCAGTTGTTGAAGTCGCTCGAAACCAGCGGCAGTGTGTTGACGGCCATCACGCCCTTCAGCCGGCCGTTGGCAGCCTTGGCGACGATCGCATCCAGTTCGTCCTTGCTGGTCGCGCGCTTGGCGACGAAGGTCAGGTCCACCAGCGACACGTTGATGGTCGGTACCCGCACCGAGAGCCCGTCGAGCTTGCCGTTCAATTCCGGCAGCACCAGCCCGACCGCGACCGCGGCGCCGGTCTTGGTTGGAATCATGTTGTGGGCCGCCGCGCGCGCGCGGTGCAGGTCCTTGTGGTAGACGTCCGTCAGCACCTGGTCGTTGGTGAACGAGTGGATCGTGGTCATCAGGCCGTGCACGATGCCGACGCTCTCGTGCATCACCTTGGCCAGCGGCGCCAGGCAGTTGGTGGTGCAAGACGCGTTGGAAATGATGGTGTCGGTCGGCTTGATCTTGTCTTCGTTGACGCCGAACACGAAGGTGCCGTCCACGCCCTTGCCCGGCGCCGAGATCAATACCTTCTTCGCGCCCGCGGTGAGGTGCGCGGCGGCCTTTTCGCGCTGGGTGAACAGGCCCGTGGATTCGATCACGACGTCGATGCCGAGATCTTTCCACGGCAGCTTGGTGGGATCGCGTTCGGCACACACCTTGATCTTGTCGCCGTTGACGACCAAGTCGCCGCCTTCGACCCCGACGGTACCGGGAAACTTGCCGTGCGCCGTGTCGTACTGGGTAAGGTGTGCGTTGGTGGCGGCGTCACCCAGATCGTTGATCGCGACAATGCGGATCGCGCCGGTGCGGTTGGATTCGTACAGCGCGCGCAGGATGTTGCGACCGATGCGGCCGTAGCCGTTGATCGCGACCTTGATCGTCATGATGGGGTCCTTTGCAAGAAGCCGTGGGTTGAACCCGCAATTTTAGCCGGTTTCGGCCGGGTTTTCATGGCGTGCCACGGCTGCGGGCGTGGCAAACTGGCGCTTTGGAAGGGGCATTGCGATGGATCGATCGGGGCGTACCGGTCACCGTTTCCGCTGGCCGGTGTGGGTATTGCTGGTGCTGGCGTGGGGCCTGCAACCCGCGTGGGCGTGGGGCCCGCGCGGGCACCACATCGTGGCGCGGCTGGCCGAGGCGCAACTGACCCCGCAGGCGTGGGCCGCGGCGCAAAAACTGCTGGCCGTGGACGGTGCGCAGCACCTGTATCAGGTGGCCAACTGGGCCGATGACCTGCGCGACACCGACCCGGCGCTGTATCAGCAGACGCGGCGCATGCACTTTGTCGATTTCCACGCGCGTGATTGCATCTACGAACCGCCGCGCGAATGCCGCGATGGCGAGTGCGCCGTCGTGGCCATCGACAAGTATTCCGCGATCCTGGCCGACCGCACGCAGCCGCCCGCGGCACGCGCACAGGCGCTGAAATTCGTGGTCCACTTCGTGGGCGACATCCACCAGCCGCTGCACGCCGACTACCGGCACGACGCTGGCGGCAACCGTTTCCAGGTGCGTTGGCGTGCACAGGGTCAGGAGCGTGGCACCAATCTGCATCGGGTCTGGGATTCGTTGCTGCTGGACTCGACGGGCCTGGGCGACGCGGCCTATGCGCGGCAACTGCAGGCGCAGCCCGGCCCCATCGCAACCGGCGGCACACCCGCGGTGTGGGCCGAGGAAAGTTGCCGCATCGATCGGGATGACGGCGTGTATCCGTCGTCACGCTCCATCGATGCGGCGTACGTGCAGCGGGAACTGCCCATCGCTGAAGCCCGCTTGCGGCAGGCAGGTGCACGCCTGGCGGCGTTGTTGAACCGCGATCTCGCGAGCGGCTGAAGCCGCTCGCGAGATCGCGGCACCGCACACTGGCTATGGTGATGGGTACGCGCAAGGCAGTCAGGCCGGTGCCATCGCCCAGCCTCAATATGTGACGCCGAGGCGGCGCATCAGCTTGCCCATCAGCCACGCAGGGCCGATCAGCAATTGCACGACGTTGGTCAGGAAGGCCGGGCGCCGGCCCTCGATGGCGTGGCCCACGAACTGGCCGATCCAGGCCAGCACGAACAGCACGATGGCAAGGATCAGCAGCGTGCGCGGACCGAGCGTACCGTACAGTGCCCACGTGATTGCGCCGGCCACGATGAAGGCGATGGCCATCGCGTACGCGAGGTTGCGTGACAGGCGGTGGTAGAACAGGAACGTGGCGAACATCGCCAGCACCGCCCACAGCCCCGGCTTGAACCACGGCATGCCGGGCGGCACCGTCCACAGCGCCGCGATCACGCACCACATGATCACCGGCACGCACACCCAGTGGATGGCGCGGTTGGTCGGGTTGCGGTGGTCGGCCGCGTAGCTGCCGAACCATTGGTGGATGTCGCGCATGCAGGCCTCGACTGTGGCGTGGTGCCGACAATCTACCCCCTTTCACGGGGACACCGCCACGCGGGTGGCGTCAGGCCAGCGTGATGTCCGCCAGCCGGTGCAGCGCTTCGGCGTACTTGGCCTTGGTTCCGGCGATCACGCGTTCCGGCAGCTTGGGCCCCGGCGCGCGCTTGTTCCAGTCCAGGGTTTCCAGATAGTCGCGCACGAACTGCTTGTCGTAGGACGGCGGGCTGATGCCGGTGCGGTACTGGTCGGCGGGCCAGAAACGCGAGGAATCCGGCGTCAGCATTTCGTCCATCACGTACAGCTTGCCGTCCGCGTCGGTGCCGAATTCGAACTTGGTGTCCGAAATCAGGATGCCGCGTCCGGCGGCCCAGGCTGCGGCGAACTTGTAGATGGCCAGCGTCGCGTCACGCACCTTGCCCGCGAGGTCCGCGCCGATCAGCTTGACCACCGCGTCGAAACCGATGTTCTCGTCGTGGGTGCCCTTGGGCGCCTTGGTGGACGGCGTGAAGATCGGCTCGGGCAGTTTTTGCGCCTGGGCCAGGCCGGCCGGCAAACGAATGCCGCACAGCGCGCCCGTCTTCTGGTAATCCTTCCAGCCGGAACCCGCAAGGTACCCGCGCGCGATGGCCTCGACGGGGATGGCCTTCAGGCGCTTCACCACCACCGCGCGCTTCGCGTACAACGTGGGGTCCACGCCGGCCGGCAACACCTCGGCCACCGGCGCACCGGTCAGGTGGTTGGGAATGAGGTGCGCGGTCTTGCCGAACCAGAAGTTCGAGATCTGCGTCAGCATCTCGCCCTTGCCGGGGATCGGATCGGGCAGCACCACGTCGAAGGCCGACAGCCGGTCGGATGCGACGATCAACAGCCGCTCGCCCGACAGTGCGTACACGTCGCGCACCTTGCCGCGATGCAGAAGTTCGAGACCGGGCAAGTCCGATTGCAGCAGGGTGGTGGGCACGGCGGCGCTCCGCAGGCAAGAAGTGTGCATTGTAGCGAGCCGCGCACTACGCCGCGGCGGGTGGATGGCAGCTGATAAACTTGGCGGATGCATGGTTCGACCTGGCTGTTTCCGCTGTTCGCGCTGGCGCCCTTCGCGCTCGCGCGCGCAGCCACCGTACCGCCGACACCGCCCGCGCAGCTTGGTCTGTGCGCGGCGTGCCATGGCGAGGACGGCCACGCGCGCATTCCGGGCGCGCCCAACCTTGCCGGCCAGCCGTATGCGTATCTGCTGCAGGCGCTGCACGCATACCGCAATGGCGAGCGCAAGGTGCCCGTCATGCGCGCCGCGGCCGGGCCGCTGACCGAGCAGGACATGCAGGCACTGGCGCACTGGTTTGCCGCGCAATCGCCGTGCAAGCCCGGACCGGCGGAGGCCCCATGAGAATCTGGGGCAAGCTGATCGGTTTCCTGATCGGCCTGTTTGCGTTCCACAGTTTCGGTGCGGCATTGCTGGGCCTGGCACTGGGACACCTGGTGCTCGACAGCGGCTGGCTGTCCGGCCTGACCCGCACCGGCGGCAAGGACGGTTACGTCGAGCCGCTATTCGCCATCATGGGGTCGCTGGCCAAGAGCGATGGGCGCGTGTCCGAGGCCGAGGTCGCGATGACCGAAAAGCTGATGACGCGGCTGGAGCTGGACGCGTTGTGGCGTCGCCGTGCGATCGATGCCTTCAACCAGGGCAAGGCGCCGGGCTTTCATCTGGCGCAGACGCTGGGCGACCTGCGGGCCTGGTGCCTGCCGCGGCGCAGCTCGGTGATGCCGTTCCTGGACATGCTGTGCGACGTGGCGCTGGCCGACGGCCCGCTCAGCGAGAACAAGCTGCAGGTGCTGAAGCGGGTGGCGTTCTCGTTGCGCATCGGCGAAATCCAGCTGGTGGCGCTGCTGGCGATGAAGGGTTTTGCCTGGAACACCGGCCCGCGCCCGGGCGAGTGGGCGCACGCGGGGGCGTATTCGCAGCCGGGCTATCGCCCGGCGCCGCACAGCAGCGGTCCTGACCCGTACACCGTGCTGGGCGTGCCGCGCGATGCCGACGAACGCACCATCAAGCGCACCTACCGCAAGCTGATCAGCGAGTACCACCCGGACCGGCTGGGCAACATGCCCGAGGACCTGCGCCGGCGCGCCGAGGCGCGTGCCAGTGAGATCAACGCGGCGTGGGAACGCATACAATCGGAACGTGGATTCCGCTAGGAGTCCCTGCATGGAATCCTCGATGGCCAAGCAACCTTGCATCATCGCCCCGTCCATTCTCTCGGCGAACTTCGCGAAACTTGGTGAAGAGGTCGATGCCGTGATCGACGCCGGCGCCGACTGGATCCATTTCGACGTCATGGACAACCATTACGTGCCCAATCTCACCATCGGGCCGATGGTGCTGAAGGCGCTGCGCGACTACGGCATCACCGCGCCGACGGACGTGCACCTGATGGTGGAGCCGGTGGATGCGATCGTGCCGGAATTCGCCAGGGCCGGCGCCACGTCCATCAGCTTCCACCCCGAAGCCACGCGGCACGTGGACCGCACGTTGTCGCTGATCCGCGAGCACGGCTGCAAGGCAGGTTTGGTGTTCAACCCGGCGACGCCGCTGGACTGGCTGGATTACGTGCTGGACAAGGTCGACATCGTGCTGGTGATGAGCGTGAACCCCGGCTTTGGCGGCCAGTCTTTCATCCCGTCCGCGCTGGAAAAGCTGCAACGGGCGCGCGCCATCATCGATCGCAGCGGCCGCCCGATCCACCTGGAAGTCGATGGCGGCGTCAAGCCCAGCAACATCGGCGACATCGCACGCGCGGGCGCGGACGCGTTCGTCGCGGGTTCGGCCATATTCGGCAGCGATGACTACCGGGCAACGATCGCGGCCATGCGCAAAGCGGTGGGCTGAATGCTCCGATCGGAGCGGCTTTTGTGAATAGCCAGCCCAAGGATGGGCGTTCTGGTGTCACCGAGCGTCGCGTTCCGTGTGCTCGCCTGATCACCTGACGAAGTAGCGTTCAAGGACGAACGCACTGGGTCGCGAAAAGTCAGGCCGTGGATGGCCGAGGTGATCCTGCCGACTGCGGAGAGTGCCCGCTACCTACCATGTGTGGGACGCGGCAATCAGGGATGATTGCACAGGCCAAGACCAACGGCCCCGATGCTTTCGCACCGAGGCCGCGGCCGACCAGGAGAGGATTGAAACGCGAGGCTGGAGAGAGGTGCCTCGAACTGCGTGTGGTCCACCGCGCTGGGCGCCTTCCGGTACCACTGGCCGGTTGCGTCTCCGGCGCCAGCGCGGGGGTATTCCACAGTCGACATCCACGGCAGGAGTACCGACAGGCGTTATTTGGCCTCCGTCGTGCGCCTGCCGGGGGGCGGGTCAAGGGCGGCCAGCGGGCGATTTGTGGCAAAACGCGGGCAGTTGCACACCGGGCTTGCGGATGCGGCAGGGATGCCGCAGGCTCGCGGTTGGTGGCCGGTATTGCAGGCCGCGTCAACGGAGAACCGCATGGCTCGCGCCATTGCCATCGTGGAGGACGAGCCGTCCATCCGCGCCAATTATGTGGAAGCACTGTCGCGTTTCGGCTACGACGTGCATGGGTTCGCCTCGCGTGGCGAGGCGTCCGGGGCCTTTGCCAACCGCATGCCCGAACTGGTGATCATCGATATCGGCCTCGGCGACGAGCCGGAAGGCGGGTTCGACCTGTGCCGGGAGCTGCGGGCCAAGTCCGCGACGCTGCCGATCATCTTCCTGACCGCGCGCGATTCCGACTTCGACGTGATTTCCGGCCTGCGGCTGGGCGCCGACGATTACCTGTCCAAGGACATCAGCTTCCACCAGTTGGCGGCGCGCATTGGTGCGCTGTTCCGGCGCGCCGAGTCCCAGCGTGCGCCGGCCGCGACCGAAACCGTGGTCGAACATGGGCCGTTGAAGCTGGAAGCCGAGCGCATGCGCGTCACCTGGAACGGTACCGAGGTGCCGCTGACGGTGACCGAGTTCTGGATGGTGCACACGCTGGTGCGGTTTCCAGGGCACGTGAAGAACCGCGACCAGTTGATGCGCGACGCCGAGCTGGTGGTGGACGACGCCACCATCACCTCGCACATCAAGCGCATCCGCAAGAAGTTCCTGGCCATCGACCCCGCGTTCGATGCGATCGAGACGGTGCACGGGGTGGGTTACCGCTGGCGACCCTGAGAAGCGGGGACAGGGAACTGGGCGCCGGGAGTAACGTGCAGCGCTTCGGCTAAGCTTTCCCCAGTTCCCCGTTCCCCGTTCTCACACCTTGACCCTTCGTCGCAAATTGCTGCTGGTCGCGTTGTCCACGCTGGCCCTGCCATGGGCCGGCTGGCTGTATGTGCGCCAGATGGAGCACCTGCTGCGCAATAGTCAGGAACAGGCCTTGCTGGCGATCGCGTTCGCGCTGGATCGCGGGCTGGTGGCGGTGGGGGCGCAGCTGCCGCATGCCGACCAAGGCTGGTACGTGCAGAACGCCGTCCAGCCGATCGTGATCAACGGCGGTGGTGCCGACTGGAAAGCGTTTGCGCATTGGCAACAGCAGCCGTGGCAGGGCGTGGACGTGCAGCTGGCGGCTGACGCGGCGTGGTTGTATGTGCGGGTCAACGTCGCCGACGCCACGCATACGCGCGTGGCGGCGTTCGATGCCGCGGCGGTGGAATCCGACCACGTGCTGCTGCAGATGACGCGCGGCAAGCGCCAACGCAGTTACCTGCTGGCCAACACGACGTCGGGGGCGTTTCTGGCACGCCCCTTGGGGACGCGGGAACGGGGCCTGCCGGATGAAATCAGCGGCCAGTGGCAGGATTCCGGCAAAGGCTACCAAGTCGAGTTGCGGATTCCGCGTGCGCAAGCGCCGGAACAATTGGGCGTGGGCGTGTTCGATGCCGACGCGCCCACCCGTTTCAACGGTGGCAAGCCCGACCTGCGGCCGCTGCTCAGCCTGTCGCCGGCGCTGTCCAACGACCTCACCCAGCTGGCGCCCAGCGGCGTGCGGGTGCGCCTGCTTTCCGCCGACGGCTGGGTGATCGGTGAGGGCGGCAGCATGCTGGAAGCGCACCGGCCCAAACCCGGCCGGTTCCCGTGGCTGCAGCGGGTGCTGTCGGACTTGCTGGTGGTGCCCTCGCTGGACCAGCGCCAGCATTTGCCGCGCGACATCCCGCGGCTGTCCGAACCCGACGTGCAGCAGGCGCTGGATGGCCAGGCCACCGCCAATTGGCGTGGCGGCGATTCCGCCGGCAGCGTGGTGCTGACGGTGGCGGTGCCACTGGACGTGCGCGGCCAGAACCGCGGCGCGCTGGTGCTGGAGCAGTCCAGCCAGGCCTTGCCGCTGCTGACCAACCGCGCGCTGCTGGGCCTGATGCTGGCCAGCATCGCGGTGTTGCTGATCGCCGGCGCGGTGCTGTTCGCCTTCGCGACCTGGCTGTCGGTGCGCATCGGCCGCCTGCGCGACGCGGCCGAGCACGCGCAGCACCACGAAGGGCCGGAGCTGGCAAAACTGCCGCTGGTCGATGACCGCGACGAGCTGGGCGACCTGGCGCGCAGCCTGTCGCGCCTGCTGGAGTCCATCGGCACCTACACCGAATATCTGCGCAAGCTGGCGTCGAACCTGTCGCACGAACTCAACACGCCGCTGGCGATCGTGCGCTCGTCGCTGGAAAACCTGGAGCACGCGGAGTTGCCGCGCGAAGCGGTGCCCTACCTTGCGCGCGCCCGTGACGGCGCGGCGCGCATCGGCACCATCGTGCGCGCGATGAGCGAGGCCAGCCGCATGGAGCGCGCGATGGCCTCCGCCGATGGCGAAGACATGGACCTGGCGCAGGTGGTGCGCGGGTGCGCCGAGGCCTACCGGCCGCTGGCGGCGCCGCGGCGGCTGGATTGCGACATTCCGGACGCGCCGGTGCCGCTGTATGGCGCGCCGGAACTGATCGCGCAGGCGCTGGACAAGCTGTTCGACAACGCGTTGTCGTTCACCGCCCCGGATGGCTGGATCCGCATCGCGCTGGAAATGGGCGAGGATGGCGAAGCGCGGGTGATGGTGGCCAACCAGGGCTCGCACCTGCCCGATTCCATGCAGGGCCAGCTGTTCGACTCGCTGGTCAGCGTGCGCGGTACCGGCGCGAAGGCCGGCGCGCCGCACCTGGGCCTGGGCCTGTACGTGGTGCGGCTGGTCGCGGAGTTGCACCAGGGGCGTGCCACCGGTCGCAACGAGGGCGGAGGCGTGGTGTTCGAGATGAGCTTGCGCGGCATGCGGCGGGAATAGTCCCGGCCTTGCGTTCGTCCGTGAACGCCGCATCATGGCACCCTCGATTCAAGCGGGCGTCAGCGTGGTGGTTGGGACCAGAGCGGCCGTACATGGCCTGGCTTGTCGCGTATTTGCGCATTCGTCGATGCATGTGGCGCAGTTCAACCAGCTCGTGCCGCGGGATTCCTTGGTTCCGGACTCCGGAACGGCCGTCCGTGGCCTGATGTTTCACCATAGCCGCTCGGGGGCGAGCGTCGTTTTTGAAGGGACTGCTTCGTGATCGATCAGGCTCAATTCGATGCGCTTGCCCACGCGGGCCACAACCGTATTCCGTTGGTGCGCGAAGTGTTGTCCGACCTGGATACGCCGTTGTCGGTGTACCTGAAACTGGCCGACGGGCCGTACACCTTCCTGCTGGAGTCGGTCGAGGGCGGCGCCAACTGGGGGCGCTATTCCATCATCGGCCTGCCGGCGCGGCGGGTTTTCAGTTTTCGCGCGCACACGCTCAGCGTGGTCGAGGATGGTGCGGTCATGGAAACGCGCGAGGTGGCCGATCCGCTGGCCGAGGTCGAACGCCTGCGCAAGCAATACCGCGTGCCGCAGTTGCCGGGCCTGCCGCCCTTCACCGGCGGCCTGGTCGGCTACTTCGGGTTCGAGACGATCGGCTACGTCGAGCCGCGGCTGGCGCAATGGGACCGCAGCGACGAACTGGGCACGCCCGACATCCTGCTGGTGCTGGCCGAAGAACTTGCGGTGTTCGACAACCTCAAGGGCCGGCTGTACCTGATCGTGCATGCCGACCCGGCGCGGCCGCTGGCCTGGACGCGCGCGCAGCGGCGCCTGGATGCGCTGGCGCATCACCTGCGCCAGGGCGGCGCCGCGTATCCGCAAGCCGTGCACGGGCCGGCGCTGGACGAGCACGATTTCAAGTCATCGTTCACCAAGGAGGCGTTCTGCGCGATGGTGGAACGCTGCAAGGAACACATCCGCGCGGGCGACGTGTTCCAGGTGGTGCCCTCGCAACGCCTGAGCGTCGGCTTCAACGCACGGCCGGTGGATGTGTACCGTGCACTGCGCGCGCTGAATCCGTCGCCGTACATGTATTTCTTCGACCTCGGCGAAACGCAGATCGTGGGCTCGTCGCCGGAGATCCTGGCGCGGCGCAAGCAGGACCAGGTCATCGTGCGCCCGCTGGCCGGTACTCGTCGGCGCGGTGCGACGCCCGAGCAGGATGCGGCGCTGGAGCAGGAACTGCTGGCCGATCCCAAGGAGCGCGCCGAGCACCTGATGCTGATCGACCTGGGCCGCAACGACATCGGCCGCATCAGCGAAACCGGCAGCGTGAAAGTCAGCGATTCGTTCGCGGTCGAGCGCTACTCGCACGTGATGCACATCGTCTCGCAGGTCGAGGGCAGGTTGCGCCCCGGCGCCAGCTACATGGACGTGCTGCGCGCGACGTTCCCGGCCGGCACCGTTTCGGGCGCGCCCAAGATCCGCGCCATCGAGATCATCCAGGAACTGGAACCGTTCAAGCGCAATGTCTATTCCGGCGCGATCGGCTGGATCGGCTGGTGGGGCGACGCCGACACCGCGATTGCGATCCGCACCGCCGTGATCCAGGATGGCCGCCTGCACGTGCAGGCCGGCGCCGGCATCGTGTACGACTCCGACCCGGCCTCGGAATACGAGGAGACCATGAACAAGGGGCGGGCGTTGTTTCGCGCCGTGGCACAGGCCGTGCGGGGCTTGTGACCGCCCGGTACCTGCCAGTGCGTGGCGGATAAAAATGTCGTCATTCCGGGGCTGGCCGCAGGCCAGAACCCGGAATCGGTTTCATGGGCCAGGCAGCTCGAGATGTCGTCGTTCCGTACCGCTCGCCTCCGCGGCCAACGGGTACTTCCCTTTCGCGGAAGGTAACCCGCGCCGTGGGGCGGCGCGGAAGAAGGCACGGGTGTCGACGCGCCAACAGCAGAGCCGCCGGGTTCCGGATCGCGGCTTCGCCGCGTCCGGAATGACGATACTTGATTGGTTTCCGGTCTGCGCGGCGATAGCGTATGTGCCGCTCAGCCAGCGGCGCGGTTCACGCCAGTTCGCGCACCTGTACCACAGCCGGATCGTCGGCGTGCACCAGCAGCATGCGGCGCACGCGGTCCTGCCAGAGGCGCCCGAATTCGCGGCGCTGGGCGTCGCTGGCTTGCCCGGTCATGGCCAGCTGCATCAGCGGGCGCATCATCGGGTCGCCGGGGACCGGGCCTGCGTTGATCTCGATTTCGACTTCAGCGCCGGTGTCGTTGCGTCGGAAGCGCACGCCGGCGACGTCGCCCTGGGCATAGTGCAGCAGGTGGCTGCGGACGTAGCGTCCAGCCAGGCCGTGGAAGCCGTTGCCGGCGGCGGCGCCGGTGATCAGCGTCACCACCTGGCCGATCACGCCGGTGACGCCGGCGTCCTCGGGATCGTTCAGGTACACGCTGATGCCGCCGCGTTCGGGCACGCTGTCGGGGTACAGATGGCGCAGCGCGGCGCGCGCGCTGAGCCACCCGCCGGCGACGGTGGGGCAGGAGTGCCCGGCCAGCCGCACCGCGTCGGCGTAGTGGTACTCGATCATGCCGTCATCGCTGGCGCCCAGCAGCTGCGCAAGGCCATCGTGCAGCTTGAGCGCCGGCACTTCGGCGAAGAAATCCGGAAAGGCCATCAGGCGGTCACCACGAAGTCGATCACGACCGGGCCGCCGTCGCTGCGCTGCTGGTAGATCACGTCGATGCGGTCGCCGTAGCGTTGCTGCATCTGGTGCAACAGCGGAATCGGGTCGTGGTCGTTGACGAAGCGCATGGCTTCGCCAGCTTCCAGTGCGTCCAGCGCACCGAAGATCGCGGAATGGCGGAAGCGATGCGCGATCGCGCGGGCATCGAAGGGATAGGGCGTGTAGGCTGCGGTCTGGGGAGGCGTGCTGTCGGCAGGCGTACTCATGTGGATTCCATCGGTTGGCAACGGCGCACAGGATGCGCTGCCGTCGGCCGGGTCGTATTGACCTGCGTCAGCCCGTGCGGGGCGTGCCGGAAAGGAACGCATCGCGTCGTGCGGCGGGTTCGCCACCGAGCTTGCGCACCGCGGCGTAAAAGCGCGTCCAGTTGCCATCGCATTGCTTGAACAGCGCGGCGAATGCGGGCACGCCGCGGTCATACAGGCCGAACGGCAGCAGCTTGGCGTTGTTGATGGGCGTGTCGAACCAGTGGTCGTAGCCCGCGTACCCGTGCCATGGGCCATCGCGCAGGTGCGCGTATTGCCGACGCAAGGTTGCGAACGCCTGTGCCTTGCGCGCAAGCTTCGCCGGATCCGTCAGGTCGCTTGCGTACATCGCCTGCAGTTGCCCGCGCGTGGCCAGCACCAGCTGCGTGAATTGCCGTTCGCGCTCCGCCTGCGTGTGGTCGGGCGGCGGCAGGTGGTTGTCGGCGTGCCACTGGCGCAGGCCCTCGCGTTGCACGAAGGTCGCGAAGGATTCGTTGAATGCGGTGTCGTTCTTGAGGTAATACCGCTGGTGCGCGAGTTCGTGGAAGATCGTGCCGACCAGCTCGTCGTCGCCCCAGCGGTCCATCGTGCTGAGCAGCGGATCGGCGAAATGACCCAGCGTGGAATACGCGGGCACGCCGCCGACCCAGACGTCGTTGCCCTGTTGCCGCAACTTGTCCGCCAACGCCTCGGCACGATCATGGTGATAGAAGCCCTGGTAGGCCACGCAACCCGCGAACAAAAAGCAATGTTCGACGGGTTTGAGCGAAAGCGCCGGCGTCGCGAACACGTTCCACATCACGAACCGGCGGTGGATGTCGGCGTAGGTGGTGTAGCTTTGGTTGCGGGGCAGCTTCAGCGTGTCGGACGCGAACGCGCGGGCGCGCAGGGCCAGCTCCAGCCGCGCGCGCAACGTCGGGTCGACATGGGGGTCCGCGACCACCTGCTTGATCGGCACCCGTGCGTGCAGCACCGCCATTTCGCCCGCGGCGAGGTGCGCGTAGTAGCCCAGGGTCGAGCAGCCGGCCAGCGCGACGGCCAGCGCCAGCGCCACCGTCGCGCGCGCGATCGTCTTGTATCGTCGCCGGCTTGCATTCACACTTGCATCCTTCCCGGGCCCTGTCTTGATGGGCGGTGCGGCCATGCTGCTGCTGATCGACAACTATGACAGCTTCACGTTCAACCTCGCGCAGTACTTGGGCGAGCTTGGGCAGGACGTGAAGGTGCTGCGCAACGACGCGCTGGACGTGGCGGGCATCCGCGCGCTGGCGCCCGAGCGCATTGTGATCTCACCCGGTCCCGGCACGCCGGATGACGCCGGGGTCACGCTGGCGTTGCTCCGCGAACTGGCCGGCGTCATGCCGATCCTGGGCGTGTGCCTCGGGCACCAGGCCATCGGGCAGGCATTTGGCGGCAAGGTGGTGCGCGCCCGGGAAATCATGCACGGCAAGATTTCGCCGATCCATCACCACGGCATCGGGGTGTTCTCGGGCCTGGCCGATCCGTTCGAGGCGACGCGCTACCACTCGCTGGTGGTTGAACGCACGAGCCTGCCGGAATGCCTTGAAATCACGGCGTGGACCGAGCATCCGGACGGTTCATTCGACGAAATCATGGGCCTGCGCCACAAGACGCTACCGGTCGAGGGCGTGCAGTTCCATCCGGAATCGATCCTGACCCGCAACGGGCACGCCCTGCTGCAGAACTTCCTGGAACGGGCGTTGCCGAAGGCCGCATGAACATGGGCATCACTCCGCACGAAGCGTTGCAGCGGACGATCGAGCACCGCGAGATCTTCCACGACGAGATGATCGACCTGATGCGCCAGATCATGCGCGGCGAAGTGTCGCCGACGATGACCGCGGCGATCCTGACCGGGTTGCGGGTGAAGAAGGAAACCGTCGGCGAGATCGCGGGCGCGGCCACGGTGATGCGTGAGCTGGCCGAGCACGTCAGCGTGCCTGCGCACCCCAACATGCTGGACATCGTCGGCACCGGCGGCGACGGCGCGCACAGCTTCAACATCTCGACGGCGTCGATGTTCGTGGCGGCCGCGGCGGGCGCGTGCGTGGCCAAGCACGGCAACCGTGGCGTGTCGTCGTCATCGGGCAGCGCCGACGTGCTGGAGGCGCTGGGCGCGAAGATCGACCTCGGGCCGGAAGCGGTCGCGCGCTGCATCGGGCAGACCGGCATCGGCTTCATGTTCGCACCGCGCTTCCATCCTGCCATGAAGGCGGTCGCACCGGTGCGCCACGAGATGGGCGTGCGCACGCTGTTCAATATCCTGGGGCCGCTGACCAATCCGGCCGGGGCGCCGAACATCCTGATGGGGGTGTTCCATCCCGACCTCGTCGGCATCCAGGTGCGGGTGTTGCAGCGCCTCGGTGTCGCGCGGGCGCTGGTGGTGCACGGCAAGGATGGCCTCGACGAGATTTCGCTGGGCGGTGCGACGCTGGTGGGCGAATTGGTGGACGGCAAGGTTCGCGAGTACGAGATCGAACCCGAGCAGTTCGGGATTCCCATGGCGTCCAGCCGCAACCTGCGCGTCAACGACGCCGCCGAATCCAAGGCGATGCTGCTGCAGGTGCTGGACGGGCAGGCGGGTATCGCGCGCAACATCGTGCTGCTGAACGCCGGGGCCGCGCTGTACGCCGCCGGCATCGCGGCGTCCATTGCCGCCGGCATTGCGCGCGCCAGCCACGTGATCGACGACGGGTCGGCGCGCGCCAAGCTCGATCAATTCATTGCAGCGACGCATTCCCCGTAGGAGCTGGCCTGCCGGCGATGGAGCTGCCATCCAGGGCCCATCGGCTCCGTAGTTGCGCGCCGGCGCGCTCCTACAATTGCCTCCAGAGAATTTGGCGGGCTTTCAATGAATGACATCTTGAAACGCATCCTTGCACGCAAGCGCGAAGAAGTGGCCGAGCGCAAGTCGCGCGTGCCGCTGGCGCGGCTGCGCACGCTTGAATCACAGGCGTCGCCCGTGCGCGGCTTTGCCGCGGCGCTGCGCCAGCGCATCG
>JAICHS010000011.1 GCA_025924775.1 Rhodanobacteraceae bacterium | reverse complement strand
TTCTGGGTGGCGCAGCGGCGCAAGCAGATCGGCATCCGCCGCGCGCTGGGGGCGACGCGCGCGGACATCCTGCGTTACTTCCAGGCCGAGAACTTCCTGATCGTCACGCTCGGCATCGTGGTCGGCGTCGGGCTGGCGATCGGCATCAACCTTTTGCTGATGAAGTTTTTTGAAGTGCCACGCCTGCCGCTGTGGTATCTGCCGGTTGGCATGGTCGCATTGTGGCTACTGGGGCAACTCGCGGTATTGGTGCCCGCGCTGCGCGCCGCGGCCGTGCCGCCGGTGGTGGCGACGCGGAGCGTGTGATGAAGCGGAGAGCCGGGAATCAGAAAAGCAAAACAGACATTGTCATTCCGGGGCCGCGTGCAACCCGGAACCCGACTGCGTTTGCAGGACTGCAAACGCGAACGCCGCAGGCGGCGTGCAGCGCGAGCGCCATGGACGGCGCGAGTCAATCGGTCACGGAACGCCAGCAAACCGATTCCGGATTCCAGCGCCAGTGAAGCCGACGCTGGCCCCGGAATGACGAACCAGGATTCAAACATCAGAAGGCGAATGGCATGTTTGCGTATTACCTCGATCTCGCGCTGCGCAGCTTCAAACGCAACCGCGTACTCACGGTGCTGATGGTGCTGGCGCTGGGTCTCGGCATCGGCGCGTCGATCACGACGCTGACGGTGCTGAAGCTGCTGTCCGGCGACCCGATGCCGCAAAAGAGCGCGCGGCTGTTCACCCCGGAATTGAACCCGTTTCCGGCGGCGGTCACCCTGCCCGCCGAAAAGGTGTGGCAGAACTTTGGTGACCTGCTGTCCTATACCGATGCGATGAACCTCTTGCGTGCGCATCGCGGCGAGCGGCAGGCGGTGATGTCGCTGACGGGGGCGAAGATCGCGCCCAAGCAACCGAACGCGCACCCGTTTTTCAGCGACGGCGTGATGACCACCGCGGATTTCTTCTCCATGTTCGACGTGCCGTTCGAATATGGAAGCGGCTGGAGCGCGGCGGACGATGACAGCCGCGCAAGGGTCGCGGTGATCGCAGCTACCCTCAATGACAAGCTGTTCGGCGGCAGGAACAGCGTGGGGCAAACCCTGCGCGTCAACGACCATGATTACCGCATCATCGGCGTGTTAAAGCCGTGGGCGCCGCAGCCGCGCTTCTACGCGGTGAGCCTGGGCGGTCACAGCTATGGCAAGGGCGATGCTGTGTTCATGCCACTGGACTCGGCGCTGGCCGACAAGATGGGTCCGCAGAACACCAATTGCTGGTCGGCGGAAGCGGACATGGATCACCTGCAAACCGCTCCCTGCGCGTTCGTGGCCTTCTGGGTGGAATTGCAGCACGCGTCCGACGCAGCGGCGTACCGGACCTTTCTTTCCAATTACGTGGCGCAGCAGGTTGCGCTGGGCCGGTTCCATCACCACGACGCTGCCATGCCGGACCTGATGGGTTTTCTGGGCCAGCAGCAGGTGGTGCCGAACGACGCGAAATTGCAGACCAACCTTGCGTTCGGATTCCTGCTGATTTGCATCGTCAACACGGTCGGGCTGCTGCTGGCGAAGTGCCTGCGGCGTTCGCGCGAGATCGGTGTGCGCCGCGCATTGGGCGCGACGCGGCAGGCGGTCTTCGCGCAATTCATGGTCGAATCCGGCATGGTCGGCGTCGCCGGCGGCGTACTCGGGCTGGTTTTCGCGGAGCTCGGCTTGTGGGCGATCCGCCAGCAGCCGGCCGAGTACGCCAAGCTCGCGCACCTCGACCCGTCGATGTTCATAGCCACCTTCGTGATCGCGCTGGTCGCCAGCCTGATCGCGGGCCTGTTGCCGGCGTGGCGCGCCTGCGTGGTGGCGCCGGCACCGCAGTTGAAATCGGTGTGATGCGTTTCCCTCCCCCGCTTGCGGGGGAGGGCCAGGGTGGGGGAGTGTTGCGAAATACCCCCATCCACCTTCGGCACCTTCCCCCGCAAGCGGGGGAAGGGAAGTCAAAACGAGCGGTGTCGCTCGTGCAAGTCAACAGAAGAGATGCCCCATGGAAATCCAACCCATCCTTGCGAGCTTGCGCAAGCACAAGATTCCGGCCGCGCTGATCGTGCTGGAAATCGCACTGGCCTGCGCCGTGCTGTGCAACGCGGTGTTCATGATCGGTCAGCGCATTGCGGAGCTGCACCTTCCGAACGCGATCGACGAGGCCGGTATCGTCGACCTGAACGTCGCGGGCACCGACCCCAAGCTTGCCCATGCCGACATTCCGCGCGACCTCGCCGCCTTGCGCCAGATCCCGGGCGTCGTTGCGGCGACGGGCATCGACATGATCCCGCTTGGCCACAGCAGCTCCAACAGCAACATCGCGACGAGCCCCGGCGGGATTTTCCAGAAGGACAGTCCGAATGTTGCAATCTACATGTTCACGCAAGGCGGGCCCGAAGCGCTGGGGTTGAGTTTGCTGAAGGGGCGCCTCTTCAACGACGATGAATATGCCGACAGCAAATCCGGCAACAACAGCTACGTCCCGGGCGGGCACGCGGTGATCCTGACGCAAGCCCTCGCCAAGCGCCTGTGGCCGACTGGCGAGGCGTTGGGCAAGCAACTCTGGATAGGCCCACAAAATACGTACACCGTGATCGGGATCGTGGCCAACGTGCTGCGGCCCAACCAGAACGGCGGCGGCCTCAGCCAGTTCTATTGGTCCGCGTTTTTCCCGATCGGTCCGTATCCGGTGGTGACCGATTACGTGGTGCGCACCGCGCCGCAGGATCGCGAGCGCGTACTGCACGCGGCGACCGCCAAGCTGGAAGCGCTGTCGCCCAACGCGGTCGTCAAGGCCAAGACCTTCACCGACATCCGCGATGCCTATTTCGCCAACGTCCGCAGCATGGTGTGGATGCTGGTGCTGGTGTGTGTGGTGATGCTGGCGGTGACCGCGTTTGGCATCGTCGGACTCACGAGTTTCTGGGTCGGCCAGCGACGCCGCCAGATCGGCATCCGCCGCGCGGTGGGTGCGACGCGCGGGCACATCATGCAGTACTTCCAGACCGAGAATTTCCTGTTGAGCACGGTTGGCATCGTGATTGGCATGGTCCTGGCGTTCGGCATCAACCTGTACCTGATGCAGCACTACCAATTGACCCGGATGCCCTGGTATTACCTGCCGGCCAGCGCGATCGCGTTGTGGGTGCTCGGCCAGCTTGCGGTGCTGGGTCCGGCGCTGCGCGCCGCCAACGTGCCGCCGGTGGTGGCGACGCGTTCGGTGTAGCTCCACCCCTTTCGGTACGCAGGGGGGCGTGCCGCAGGCGCGTTCGCTTTGCTCCGCCCTTCGCAAGCGAAGGGCGAGGGCAATAAAAAGCGTGATAGCCTCGAATGATGAAGATCGATTTTTGCAGGGAACCATGCGCACCGTATTGATCATCGATGACCAGGCCGCGGTGCGCGACGCGTTATCGCTGCTGCTGTCGATCAACGACATCCATCCGCTGACGGCCGCAATGCCGGACGAGGGCCTGGCGTTGCTGGCGCGCGGGCGCGTGGACCTGGTGATCGCCGACATGAATTTCGGCGCCGACACCACCTCGGGCGAGGAGGGCATCGCGCTGTTCCACGCCATCCGCGATCGCCATCCCGACCTGCCGGTGATCCTGCTGACGGGTTGGTCGCACCTTGAGACCGCAGTGCAGCTGGTGAAGGCCGGCGCCGCCGATTACATGTCCAAGCCTTGGGACGACGCCAAACTGCTGGCCACGGTCGAGAACCTGCTGGAATTGTCGGAAAACGCGCGTGCCGCCGCCGCCACGCGCGCGACGCGCCGGCGCCTGCGCCAGAGTCTGGAAGCGCGCCACGACCTGCGTGGCATCGTGTTTGCGTCGGACGAAATGCTGCAGGTGCTGGAACTGGCCTGCCGGGTGGCGCGCGCGGATGTGCCGGTGCTGATCACGGGTCCGAATGGCGCGGGCAAGGAGCGCATCGCGGAAATCGTGCATGCCAATTCGGCGGTGCGCGAGCGGCCGCTGGTCACGGTCAACTGCGGTGCGCTGCCGGGTGAGTTGATCGAGGCGGAACTGTTTGGCGCCGAGGCCGGCGCCTATACCGGCGCCACGCGTACGCGTGAGGGCCGTTTCGAGGCCGCCGATGGCGGCACGCTGTTTCTGGATGAAATCGGCAACCTGCCGCCGGCGGGCCAGATGAAGTTGCTGCGCGTGCTGGAAACCGGCGAATTCGAGCGGTTGGGTTCCACCCGCACGCGCAAGGTGAAGGTGCGGGTGATCAGCGCCACCAACGCCGACCTGGCGGGGATGATCCGCGCGGGCAGGTTTCGCGAGGACCTGTTCTATCGCCTGAACACCATCGAGGTGGCGCTGCCGCCGCTGGGCGATCGCCCCGACGACATCCTGCCGTTGGCCGAGTATTTTCTCGATGATGACGCAGTGTTGTCGGACGACGCCCGCGACGCGTTGCTGGCCTACCCGTGGCCCGGCAATGTGCGCGAACTCAAGAACACCATGGATCGCGCGAAGCTGTTGTGCGGAAGGGATGAAATCACGGTGGCGCATCTTGGCCTGCCGCCGGCTCCCCCGGCCGCGTCGCGCAGCCTGGATGACCCGCCCCGGGATGCCGTGGAGGAGGCCTTGCGCCGCGCCGGTGGCGTGATCAGCCGGGCCGCGCGCACGCTGGGCCTGTCACGCCAGGCGCTGTACCGGCGCATGCAGCGGTACGGGATACCGACGGAAGGATGAGAGCAGGCGGGGCTACCCGGATCCAGCCCGGCCTGCGCCGTTTTGTCGTCATTTCGGAGCGGGCCGCCGCAGCCTGCCCCGGACTTGATCCGGGGGCGTTCGCGTTTGCAATCCTGTAAACGCAGTCGGGTTCTGCCCGCATGAAGCGCGGGTAGCCCCGGAATGACGAAGTGTTGTTAGGCTTCCCGAGTTCCAGGTTCCGAGCCCCTGCAGAGTCTTCGAATCCCATGCGCCTCTCCTCCCTCGAAGGCAAACTTGCGCTGCTGCTGTTCGGCGCCGCGACCGTGGCGGCGGTGTTGACGGTGGTGCTGGTGGACTGGATCGGCAGCGGCTGGCTGGCTGCGCTGATGGCGGTCGCGGTGTGCGTGTTGCCGCTGGCGTGGGTGGCCCATGCAGCCATGCAGCCGATCCGGCGGATGCTGCGCGCGCTGTCGGGCAGCGTTGCCAGCTATCGCGATGGCGACTTCAGCATTTCGCTGCGCACGCGCCGGCACGACGAACTTGGCCAATTGATCGAGGCGCACAACGAGCTGGGCCACGCCCTGCGCGAGCAACGCCAGAACCTCGTGCAGCGCGAGCTGCTGCTGGACACGGTGGTGCAGCATTCGCCGACCGCGCTGGTGCTGACCGACGCCACCGATCGCATCGTGTATGCCAACCTCGCCGCGCGGCACCTGTTCAATGATGGCAAGAGCCCGGCGGGCCTGCGCTTCAACGACCTGTTGGATGCCTGCCCGGAAGCGATGCGGCACGCGCTGGCCGCCAGCGAGGACAGCCTGTTCGGGGTCGAGATGGGCGAAGACGAGGAATACTTCCATCTGTCGCGGCGCGACTTCAGGCTGCAGGGCCGGCCGCACCAGTTGTACCTGGTGCAGCGCATCACCCGCGAACTGTCGCGCCAGGAAGTCGCGGTGTGGAAGCGCGTCATCCGCGTGATCAGCCACGAGCTCAACAATTCGCTGGCGCCGATTTCCTCGTTGGCCCATTCCGGCGCGGAGCTGGCGCGTCGCAATGACCTGGAGCGCTTGCCCCGGGTGTTCGAAGGCATCGGCGAGCGCGTCCGTCACCTGCACCAGTTCACGGCGGGTTACGCCAGTTTCGCCAAGCTGCCGCAACCGAATCCCGTGCCCATCGACTGGGCAGCGTTCCTGGATTCGTTGAAACTGCACTGCGAATTTCGGCTGGACGGCGAGGTGCCGGCGGAGTCCGCGCGCTTCGATGCCGCGCAGATCGAACAGGTGTTGATCAACCTTTTGAAGAATGCCACCGAGGCGGGCGGCGATCCGGACGCGGTCACGCTGGCGATCAAGCACACCGCGCAAAGCTGGCGCATCGAGGTGGCCGACCGTGGCCCTGGCATGAGCGACACCGTGCTGGCGCAGGCGCTGCTGCCGTTCTATTCCACCAAGCGTTCCGGCACTGGCCTGGGCCTGGCGCTGGCGCGCGAGATCGTGGAGGCGCATGGCGGCCGCATCAGCCTGGCCAATCGCGATGGTGGTGGCTTGCGGGTGACGGTGTCGCTGCCGGCAGCGCGGGTGTAATCCATCTTTCATCCCCCGCCGCGGCGCGTCGACCTCCTTCCGCGGAAGGGTGAAAGTGCACTGTGTGTCTTCCCCTTTCCGAAGGAAGGGGACCCGGGAGGATGCGCGTTTGCGTGCCTGCCGCTGGCTATACTGCGCCGATCAGGCAAAACAGAGGGAGCGCACCATGGGGTCGTCCGTCATCGTTGCGGCCGTTGTCGTCATCGTCGCGATCATCGTGTTGGCGAAGTGGGTGCGGATCGTGCCGCAGGGCTACGAATGGACGGTGGAGCGTTTCGGCAAGTACACCTCCACACTGGCGCCGGGGCTGCACTTCCTGATGCCTTTCATCTACGCGGTCGGCCACAAGATGAACATGATGGAGCAGGTGTTGCCGGTGCCCTCGCAGGATGTGATCACCCGAGACAACGCGGTGGTGCGCGTAGATGGCGTGGTGTTTTACCAAGTGCTGGACGCGGCCAAGTCGGCCTATGAGGTTGCCAATCTCGAGCAGGCGATTCTGGCGCTGGTGATGACCAACATCCGCACGGTGCTGGGCGCGATGGATCTCGACGAGTCGCTCAGCAAGCGCGACGAGATCAACGCCCGTTTGTTGAAGGTGATCGATGAGGCCACGCATCCGTGGGGCGTCAAGGCCAACCGCATCGAGATCAAGGACATTGCGCCGCCCAAGGATCTGGTGGATGCGATGGCGCGCCAGATGAAGGCTGAGCGCGAGAAGCGCGCCAACATTCTGGAAGCCGAAGGGTTCAAGCAGGCCGCGATCCTGAAGGCCGACGGCGAAAAGCAATCGACCATTCTTGCGGCAGAGGGTCAGAAGGAGGCGGCCTACCGCGAGGCCGAGGCGCGCGAACGTTTGGCGGCGGCCGAGGCCAAGGCCACGCAGCTCGTCTCGGATGCGATCTCGGCGGGCAACTTGAATGCCATCAACTATTTCGTCGCAACCAAGTACGTCGAGGCACTGAAAGCGATGGCCGATTCGCCCAACCAGAAAATGTTGATGCTGCCGTTCGAGGCTTCGGGCATCCTTTCGTCGATGGCCGGCATCGCCGAAATCGGCAAGGAAGTGCTGGCGAAAAATTCGTCGGGGTCGGCAACGCAGGCGCGTTGAGGCGAAGTGGAAACGATATCGTCATGCCGGGGCAGCCGCAGTGCGGACGGCGCGGCATGACGAGGGACAGGGTTTCGTGCGCGTTTCACGGTTGATCAGACTGAGGACTGGAATCCATGTGGGGCGTACCGTTGCATTACTGGTGGTGGGTGCTGGCGCTGGTGCTGATCGCGGGCGAGGTGCTGGCGCCGGGAGTCTTCCTGCTGTGGATCGGCATCGCCGCCGCGGTGATGGGCATCGTGACCTGGATGCTCCCGGGGCTCGGCGTGCTGGCGCAGGCGGTGGTGTTCGTGATCCTCGCGTTTGCTTCCTGCGTGTGTTACTGGAAGTTCATCCGCGCACGCCTTGCGCGCGGCGACGACCCGGTGGCGGCCACGCTCAGCCGGCGCGGCGAACAAATGGTCGGCCAGCGCTACGTGCTGGCCGAGGCCATCGTCAACGGCCGTGGCAAGGCGCGTGTGGGCGACGGGCAATGGCTGGTGGCCGGTCCTGACCTGCCCGCGGGGGCAGAGGTCGAGGTGATCGCGGTCGATGGCGCATTGCTGAAGGTGCGCGCGGTGGCGGCGTGAACGATGCGCCGCCCGGAATGCGTGCGTGATGGCCGACGCGCGTCCGACCGACCCGGGATGCCTGGATGCCAAGGCGCGCGCGCGGATCGGCTTCGTGATCGAGCTGGCGCGTCGCCTGCATCAGTACGGGACCGCGGCGCCGCGCCTGGAACAGGCCATCGGCAACGTGTCGCAGCAGCTCGGCCTGGCGTGCGACGTGTTGTCCACACCGACCTCGATCGTGCTGTCGTTCAGTGCGCCGGGTGGCGACGGCATCGCGGACATCACGCAGGTCGTGCGCATCGCGCCGGGTGACGTAAACCTCGCGCGCCTGTGCCGCGCCGACGAAATCGCCGACCGCGTGGCCGATGGCAGCCTCGATCCACGGCGCGGCATGGGCCAGTTGCGGGCGCTGGGCCGGCCACCGCCGGTGGCGGCGCTGTGGGCCACGGTGGCGAGTTATGGATTGTCCGCGGGCGCCATCGCGGTGCTGTTTCGCACGTCAGGCCCGGATGCAGTGGCCGCGGGGACCATTGGCCTGGTGATTGGCGCGCTGGTGGTGTTCGGTTATGGCCACCCGCGGGTGGCCGCGGCTGGCGATGCGATTGCGGCGCTGATCGCGACCTTCATCGCGACCATGGTGAGCGCGTGGCTGTTGCCACTGTCACTCAAGCTGGTGGTGTTGTCGGCGTTGATCGTGCTGGTGCCGGGCATGTCCCTGACCAACGCGGTGCGGGAGTTGACCAGCCAGCATCTGGCCTCGGGGGTGTCGCGCTTTGCCGGGGCCGCCGCGACCATCTTGAAGCTGACTTTCGGCACCATCGCGGCGGCGCAGGTTTGCGCGGTCTTGCACATCGCGCCCGCGGCGCACGCGTTGCCGCCATTGCCGTTGTGGACGCAGTGGCCCGCGCTGCTGGTGGCTGCGGTGGCGTTCGCGATGTTGTTTCAGACCGCGCTGCGCGATTATCCGCTGGTGCTGCTGGCGGTGATCACCGGTTATCTGGTGACGTACTGGAGTGGCAACGCACTGGGTACGCCGTTTGGCGTATTCATCGGCGGGCTGGTATTGAGTGCCGGCAGCAATTTGTATGCGCGCACGTGGCATCGCCCGGGCGCGCTGGTGCGTGAACCCGGCGTGTTGCTGCTGGTGCCGGGCAGCGTGGGATTCCGCAGTGTCTCGGATTTGTTGAACAACCAGATCGCGAGTGGCGGCCACATCGCGGCGCTGCTGGCCACGATGCTGATTTCACTGGTGGCTGGGTTGTTGTTCGGGGATTTGCTGGTGGCGCCGCGACGGAGTTTGTAAAGCTTGTCGGGGCGTGAGTGGCCGGATAGCACGCACACGCGCGGCCGCTGGATGGGTTACACGCAAAACCGTGCAGCGATTCCACTGAAAGCGGGCCCGGCCATGCGCCGGACCCGCCGCATCGGTGCCGGGCAGGGCCGCCCGGTGCCGTCATTATTTGATCAACAAGTCCTTTTCCTTTTTGCCGCCCTTCAGCGCGGCCAGGAACCAGCGCGGGCGCTTGCCGCGGCCGGACCAGGTTTCAGGGCCCGCGGGGTTGCGGTATTTCGGCGCCACCTTGCCGGTTTTGCCGCCGCGGCGCTTGCCATAAATCTGCGCAAAGGTGACGCCTTCGGCCTTGAGCAAGGCATCGACCTTGGCCTTGACCTTGGAAACCTTTTCCTTGTCGATGTTCTTCATGCGCCCATTCGCCTTGCGGATGAGATCCCTCAGCTGTTTCTTGTTGAGTGTACTGACGTCGATTGCCATGTTGTCTCCGATGGTCTGGTTGAATAGAGCCGCGTCCGCCGGAGAAAACCCGCAGGCTGGCCCTGGCGACGGTGAGCATTTTCACCCAAATATGCCGGCGTTGCAAAAGCCGGGCGTCTGGCGGACTTAATCCGGCGACTGGAAAAGCCCCAATAATGCCGCTCGATCGAGGTTGCGGCTTTCGCTGTCGCGGCGCCCGCGATATTCAAAGGTACCCGCCGCCAGCCCGCGCTCACTGACCACGATGCGGTGCGGAATACCGATCAATTCGAGGTCGGCAAACATTGCGCCCGGTCGCAAACCGCGGTCGTCGAGACAGGTTTCCACTCCGCGCCGGGTCAGTTCCGCATACAGCGATTCGGCTGCCGCGTTGACGTCCGGATTGTGTTTGGGATTGATCAAGCACACGACGGCGCGCCAGGGCGCCATCGGCTCGGGCCACGTGATTCCCGCATCGTCGTGGTTCTGCTCGATTGCGGCCGCGACGATTCGCGTGATGCCGATGCCGTAACAACCCATGTGCAGCACGCGGTTTTGTCCGGCGTCGTCCAGCACGGTCGCGTGCATCGCCTCGGAGTATTTGGTGCCCAGCTGGAATACGTGCCCCACCTCGATGCCGCGCGCGATGCCGAGCGTACCGTGGCCGTCCGGCGACGGATCGCCCGCGACCACCTTGCGCAGGTCTTCCACCCGCGTGATGCGCGCGTCGCGTTCCCAGTTGGCGCCGGTGAAGTGGCTGTCCGGCTGGTTGCCGCCGCACACGAAATCGGCAAGTACCGCCGCGCTGCGATCGACGATGACCGGGATGTCGGCGGGCAATCCGACCGGGCCCAGGAAGCCGGGCACGGAGCCGGTGTGTTTGACGATCGCGGCCTCGTCGGCCAGCACCGGTTCGCCCGGCAGTTCGGGCAGCTTCGCGGCCTTGATTTCGTTGAGCTCGTGATCTCCACGCAGGCACAGCGCCACCAGGCCGTCGTTGCCGCGCACGATCAGGGTTTTGATGCATTGCGCCGGCGTGACCTTGAGGAACGCGCTGACTTCCCCAATGGTTTTTTGCGCGGGCGTGGCGGCGCGCGTCAGCGAGTGCGCGGGTGCGGGGCGCGCAGCCGCGGGCGCCAGCGCCTCGGCGCGTTCGACATTGGCGGCGTAGTCGGACTGGTCGGAGAACGCCAGGGCATCCTCGCCCGAATCGGCCAGCACGTGGAATTCCTGCGAGGCGCTGCCGCCAATCGCGCCGGTATCGGCCTGCACCGCGCGGAACTTCAACCCCAGCCGCGTGAAGATACGGGTGTAGGCGGCGTGCATGATGCGGTACGACTCGGCCAGGCCCTCGGGCGTCAGGTCGAAGGAATACGCGTCCTTCATGATGAATTCGCGCGCGCGCATCACGCCGAAACGCGGCCGGATCTCGTCGCGGAATTTGGTCTGGATCTGGTACAGGTTCAAGGGCAACTGTTTGTAGCTGCGCAGCTCGTTGCGCGCATAGTCGGTGACCACTTCCTCGGCGGTCGGGGCGTAGCAGTATTCGGCTTCCTTGCGGTCCTTGATTTTCAGCAGCTGGCCACCGAATTTCTGCCAGCGCCCGGTTTCCTCCCATAGTTCGGCCGGCTGGATCGTGGGCATCAAAAGTTCAATGGCGCCCGCGCGGTCCATTTCCTCGCGCACGATCGCCTCGACCTTGCGCAACACGCGCAGGCCCAGCGGCGACCAGGTGTAGATGCCCGCGGCGAGCTTGCGGATCATGCCTGCCCGCAGCATCAGCTGGTGGCTTGCGATCTCGGCATCGGCGGGGGCCTCGCGGGTGGTGGCGAGGTGGAACTTCGACAGGCGCATTGCTTCAATCCGGCGTCAAAACGCGGAATTGTAGCGGTGAATGGGGATTTGCCCGTGGTACGACCGGGCGGTTCGCCCGGTGTCGATGCGCGTCGGACGTCGCCGCGATTCGCCTGCCGAAGCTGGAGATCAACCGCCCCGCGGCGAGCAATACTGCGTCTGCTGCGCGCGGGCGGTGGCAAGTTGCGATTCGCGCGCGTTGTCGCTCATCACCTCCTGCTTGCCGCCGCTGCCGCCGGTGACGACGGGCTGCTTGCCTTGCAGCAGCGCGATGTTGGAGCTCAGCTGCTTGCACAGTTCGGCGCGGTTGGAAGGCGTGTCGGCCTGCGTGCTGCCTGCGGGAGCCATCTGCCGTGGCGTGCTGGTGGCAGGTTCAGTGGTGTCCGTGGCACCCGCAGCAGGGGGCGGGTTGGACGTTACGTCCGGCTCGTTGCTGAGCTTCATCTTGGTGAAATGGGTGCCCGAGGCGGGCGGCGTCTGCGCGAAATGCGTCACGCCGTTGGCGTCCTTCCATTTATAGACCTGCTGTGCGCTCGCGAATCCGGCGACACTCGCCAGCGCAAGCCCCACGACCAACGCGACGACGCTGCTGCGCATTTGCATGGAAGGTCCCCAAGGCGCCATGAACGGTGGCGCGAGTATGCCACAGCCGCCCGGCCGCATCCGAACAGGTGTCACGCCGACTGGATACGCGAGGAGGCGGCCATGGGCTAAACTGCGACGCAGGCTTGGAGTAGCCACCTCAATGACCGACACGCTTCCCCGCAAACCCCCCAGGCGCGGCATCTACCTGCTGCCCAACCTGTTCACGACCGGCGCGCTGTTTGCCGGGTTCTACGCCATCGTGGCGGCGATCCTGGGCGCGGTGACCGGCGCCGATGATGCCTTCAAGAACGCCGCGATCGCGGTGTTCGTGGCCGCGCTGCTGGACGGCATGGACGGGCGCGTCGCGCGCCTTACCGGAACCCAGAGCGAGTTTGGCGTGCAGTACGACTCGTTGTCCGACCTGATCAGTTTTGGCCTGGCACCCTCGCTGGTGATGTACACGTGGTCGCTGCAGTACCTGCGCGACTACGGCCCGGTGTGGAGCAAGGTGGGTTGGTGCGCGGCGTTCCTGTATGCCGCCTGCGCGGCGCTGCGGCTGGCGCGCTTCAACACCCAGGTCGGGGTCATCGACAAGCGTTATTTCCAAGGCCTGGCCAGCCCCGCGGCCGCCGGCCTGTGCATGTCGTTCGTGTGGACGATGGAAAACTTCGGCATCGACGGCCGCTGGATGGTCTGGGTGACGCCAGTGGTCGCGGTCGTGGCCGGCCTGCTGATGGTCAGCCGCGTGCGCTACTTCAGCTTCAAGACCCTGCCGAAGAACGACCGGGTACCGTTCGTGTGGATTTTCCTGGCGGTGCTGATCCTGATCGCCCTGACCATCAACACGGCACTGGTGCTGTTGGCGCTGGCGACGGTGTACGCCTCGTCGGGCGTGGTGCTCACGCTGTGGGGCCTGCGCAGCCGCGCTTCGCGTCGTCGCTTGCGGATGGAGCGGCGGCGTTCGTCGCAGGCGGTGCATCAATGAGTGCGGTGGCGTTGCGCATGCGGCAGTTGCGGGCGCTGGGCGTCGAGCCCCTGCGGCTGCGTGCGGTGGCCGCCCGCGCGACGCCTGCGCCGAAGGTTTCGCTGGCGCAGATGCCTGCCCCGAAACCGGTGACGCCACCCGCCGGACCGGTAGCGGTCGCCACGATTCGGCGGCTGGCGTTGGCGCCGGATCTGGCCGAATTGCGGGACTCGGCGATCCACAAGCTGTACACCGCGTTGACCGAGGCGGTGCCCAAGGCCGGCCTGCAGTCCGTGCGGCCGTGCGATGTCGCGAGTGATCCGACCGCGGCCGTGATGGTGTTCGGAGCCGCCGCGGTACCCGAGGGCGTGCCGCTGGTGCGTGTGCTGCGCGCCGACCCGTTGTCCGTGCTGCACGCCGACCGCGAACGCAAACGCCAGCTGTGGGACCGGATGCTCGCGTTGGGCCATGGTGGCGGCGGCTGACATGGTCGCGGTCGCGCCGCTGGAAGCCGCGTTGCGCCCCATGCTGCGCGAAGACGTTTCAGCGGTTGCGAACATCGAAGCGGCGGCGTACGAGTTTCCGTGGTCGCGCGGCATCTTCCGCAGCTGCCTGGACAACGGCCACCATTGCTGGGTGCTGGAGCAGGCCGGCGCGGTCATCGGCTATGGCATCCTGTCCACCGGTGCGGGCGAGGCGCACATCCTCAACGTGTGCGTCGCACCCTTGCACCAGGGGCGTGGCCACGGCGCCTACCTGCTGCATCGCCTGCTGGATCTTGCGCGCTGGCACCACGCCGAGCGCGTATTCCTGGAGGTGCGTCCGTCCAACCCGCTGGCGCACGCGATGTACGAACGCGCGGGGTTCAATGAGATCGGCCGTCGCCCTGGCTATTACCCGGCGCGGCGCGGCCGCGAGGACGCAATCGTGATGGCGATGGAATTGTTGCCGCCGGAAAACCCTGGATAACCCGCCGCGCTAAGCGCCACGTCCGTGTGGCGCGCCCTGCGGCGTTCAAACCGGCCCTGCCGGTCGTCGCGACGGTCCCTCGGGGTTTCCGTGACACGCGGCCGTCACAGGACCATCAAGTCACGGCCGATGACCACGCGGCCCTTGAAGTGCGGTTTCACCGCGTCGTACCAGACCTGGTCGGGAATTGGCGGCGTGCCTGGCACGAAATGGTTCAACACCAGCGTTTTCACGCCGGCCCGGGTCGCGATTTGCCCGACTTCCGACATCGGCGTGTGCGCGGCTTCAAGGTGTGCGCGAAGGCGGGTGGCCACTGCTTCGTACTTCACCACTTGATCGATCGCGTGCAAGTCGATGACCTCGTGCACCAGGATGTCGGCGCCACGCGCCAGTTCGACCAGGTTTTCCGACGGCCGCGTATCACCCGAAAACACGATCGAACGGTCCGGGCAATCGAAGCGGTAGGCAAACGCGGGCGCCACCGGCGGGTGCTGCACCCGCGCCGCGGTGACCTTCACGTTGGCAGCGTGCATCACCGGCCCGCCACGGGTGATTTCGTGCGGGCGGATCAATGGCGCGAGCGGTGGTCGGCCTTCATCCTGTTCACGGATGCCGATGTCGTAGGCGTCCATTTCCAGGAACAGTTCCGTCATCTGCTTCAGCGGTGGCGGCCCGTACGTGTCCACCGGCGTCGCGAGGTCGGTGGCCCACGCCAGCAGCAACAGGTTGCCGTAGTCGGCGTTGTGGTCCGAGTGCTGGTGCGTGATGAACACAGCCCGGATACGGCCGAGGTCGAGTCCGGCCTTGACCATTTGCCGCGCCACGCCGTTGCCGCAATCGATCACGTAAATGTCGTCGCCGACGACGATCGCGTTGGCCGGTGCCGCGCGGTCGGTCTTGGGCGTCGGGCCGCCGGCGGTGCCCAGCAGGATGAGTTTTGATTCGGGTTCCGATCGCCTGGATGACTGCGATGGCCGCGTCGCGGCTGTGAGCGCGCCCGCAGTGCCGGTCGCGATCGCACCAAGTGAAATGCCCGCAGCCTGCAATAGCCTGCGGCGGCTCGGACTGAATCCGGGAAATGGCTGTGGCGGCACGAGCATCTCCGGAATGGCGAGATGACCCCTTTCCTCTTCGGGAGAGGGGCAGGGGTGGGGTTCGCCCTTGCGGGATCGTACCCCCATCCGCCCTGCGGGCACCTTCTCCCGAGGGGAGAAGGTAAATCGTCAAGCCAGCTTTTTGTATTTGACCCGATGCGGCTGCGCGGCTTCTTCACCCAGGCGCCGCTTCTTGTCTTCTTCGTATTCGCGGTAGTTGCCGGGGAAGAATTCCACGTGCGAGTCGCCCTCGAAGGCGATGATGTGGGTGGCGATGCGGTCGAGGAACCAGCGGTCGTGGCTGATCACCAGCGCGCAGCCGGGGAACTCCAGCAGCGCGTCTTCCAGCGCACGCAGCGTTTCCACGTCAAGGTCGTTGGACGGTTCGTCCAGCAGCAGCACGTTGCCGCCCTGCAGCAGGGTCTTCGCGAGGTGCAGACGGCCGCGTTCGCCGCCCGACAATTGCCCGACGATCTTTTGCTGGTCCGAGCCTTTGAAGTTGAAGCGGCCGATGTAGGCGCGCGACTGGATCTCGAAGTTGCCGATCTTCAGGATGTCGAGGCCGTCCGAGATTTCCTGCCACACGTTGTTCTTCGGGTTCAGCGACGCGCGCGACTGGTCGACGTAGGCCAGCTTGACCGTCTGGCCCATCACGATCTCGCCCGAGTCCGGTTTTTCCAGCCCCATGATCATCTTCATGAAGGTGGATTTGCCGGCGCCGTTGGGGCCGATGATGCCGACGATCGCGCCGGGTGGGATCATGAAGCTCAAATCGTCGATCAGGCAGTGCTCGCCGAACGATTTGGACACGTGCTTGAACTCGATCACGTTGTCGCCCAGGCGCTCGCCCGGCGGAATGAAGATCTCGTTGGTCTCGTTGCGCTGCTGGTAGGACACCGCGTTCAGTTCTTCCAGGCGGTTCAGGCGCGCCTTGCCCTTGGACTGGCGGCCCTTGGCCGATTGCCGTGCCCATTCCAGTTCCTTCTGGATGGCTTTCTGGCGCGCTTTTTCGCCGGAGGCTTCCTGCGAGAGGCGCTCGTTCTTCTGCTCCAGCCACGATGAATAGTTGCCCTTCCACGGAATGCCGCGGCCACGGTCGAGCTCCAGGATCCACTCGGCGGCGTTGTCGAGGAAGTAGCGGTCGTGGGTAACCGCGACCACGGTGCCGGGGTACTGGTGCAGGAAGTTTTCCAGCCACTCCACCGACTCCGCGTCCAGGTGGTTGGTGGGCTCGTCCAAAAGCAGCATGTCGGGCTTGGACAGCAGCAGGCGACACAGCGCGACGCGGCGCTTCTCGCCGCCGGACAGGGTCTTCACCTTCGCGTCCCACGGCGGCAGGCGCAACGCGTCGGCCGCGATCTCGAGTTGCCGCTCCAGGGTGTGCGCGTCGCTGGCGGCCAGGATGTTCTCGAGCTTTTGCTGCTCGGCGGCCAGGGCGTCGAAATCCGCGCCTTCCTCGGCATACGCTGCGTACACTTCATCCAGCCGCTTTTGTGCGTCTAGGATGCTGGAGAGGCCTTCTTCAACCGACTCGCGCACGGTTTTTTCGGGGTCGAGGTCCGGCTCCTGCGCCAGGTAGCCGACCTGGATCCCCGGCTGCGGGCGCGCTTCGCCGTGGAAGTCGGTATCGACGCCGGCCATGATGCGCAGCACCGTGGACTTGCCCGCGCCATTCAGGCCCAGCAGGCCGATCTTGGCGCCCGGGAAGAACGACAGTGAAATGTCCTTGATGATCTCGCGCTTGGGCGGGACGATCTTGGACACGCCGATCATGGTGTAGATGTATTGCACGGGCGATTACCTCTTTGCTCGTCATTACAGATCGCGTCAGGCGATCTGCCCTGTGGGCCGTCGACTACGCCGACGTTCGCTTCGGCATCCTGCCTTCGCAGTCCGGGGCTGTTCGCAGCCTCGTTGCGGACAGAACCCGGAATCCATTTTGATTTGCCGGGTCGAAGACGGACATCGACGGCTGCGAACACGCGCGCCTTGCCCGCGCGTTCGACCGCGCGCCGCGGCGTCATGCAACGGTGCGCTGACCGCTTCGTTGGCCGGCCATCCGTGGCCTGCATCTTGACAAGTCGACCGGCCATTATCGCGTCGTCCGCGTCCGTGTGCCAGTCCGGCCACCGGGCCCGCGCGGAGCGGCTAGAATCAAACGTTGCCATGCACGGGACGAGGATCGCGATGTACAGCCACGAAATGCGGATTGCCGGTTACGACGACGCCCTTGCCAGCGCGATCGCCGAAGAACGCCAGCGCCAGGAAGACCACGTCGAGCTGATCGCTTCGGAAAACTACGCCAGCCCGCGGGTGCTGGAGGCGCAGGGTTCGGTGCTGACCAACAAGTATGCCGAGGGGTATCCGGGGCATCGCTACTACGGCGGCTGCCAGTACGTGGACGTGGCCGAGTCGCTGGCGATCGAGCGCCTGAAAAAGCTGTTCGATTGCGACTACGCCAACGTGCAGCCGCATTCCGGTTCGCAGGCCAACCAGGCCGTCTATTTCGCGCTGCTCAAGCCGGGCGACACCATCCTCGGCATGGCGCTGGCGCATGGCGGGCACCTGACCCACGGCGCCAAGCCGAACATTTCGGGCAAGCTGTTCAACGCGGTGCAGTATGGCGTCGATGCTCGGGGCCTGGTCGATTACGACGCGGTCGAAAAGCTGGCCGTGGAGCACCAGCCGAAGATGATCGTGGCCGGCTTCAGCGCATATTCCCAGGTGATGGACTGGGCGCGCTTCCGCAAGATCGCCGACAAGGTCGGGGCGTACCTGTTCGTGGACATGGCGCATGTCGCGGGGCTGGTTGCGGCCGGGGTCTATCCCTCGCCGCTGCCGCACGCGCACATCGTCACGTCCACCACCCACAAGACCCTGCGCGGTCCGCGCGGTGGCCTGATCGTGGCCAAGGATTCCGCCATGGGTGAGCGCGCGGAAGAGATCAAGAAGAAGCTGCAATCCATCGTGTTTCCCGGCTTGCAGGGCGGCCCGCTGATGCACGTGATTGCCGCCAAGGCCGTCGCGTTCAAGGAAGCGCTGGAACCCTCGTTCAAGGATTACCAGAAGCAGGTGGTCAAGAACGCCAAGGCCATGGCGAAAACGCTCATGGATCGCGGCTACAAGATCGTGTCGGGCGGTACCGAGGACCACCTGTTCCTGGTGGACCTGATCGGCAAGCCGCTGACGGGCAAGGACGCGGAAGCCGCGCTGGGGAAGGCGCACATCACCGTCAACAAGAACGCGGTGCCGAATGATCCACAAAAGCCGTTCGTGACTTCGGGCCTGCGCATCGGCACCCCGGCCGTCACCACCCGCGGCTACCAGGAGGTCGATTGTATCGAGCTTGCTGGCTGGGTGGCCGACGTGCTGGATGCGCCCGACGACGACAAGGTGCTGGCCAACGTGCGTGGACTCGTCAACGCGCAGTGCGCGAAGTTCCCTGTTTATGGGTGAAGCGGGAACAGGGAACGGGGAACAGGGACCTCAAATGGCTGCGATTGCGGATTACCGCGGATTGAAGGTTTGGCAGGGAGCTTTGGCGCTGGCCGAATCGATTTACGCCAACTCGCAAGCATTTCCGGTTGATGAACGCTTCGGGTTGACCTCGCAGTTGAGGCGAGCTGCTGTATCTGTTCCGTCGTGCATTGCTGAAGGGAATGCAAGAAACTCGACCCGTGATGACTTGCGGTTCCTTTACATGGCTTCTGGTTCATTGGCAGAAATCGAAACGCAACTGATATTGGCAAATCGATTGGGATACCTGCCAGAAACGGAAATGAACACGTTGCTGCCACAATTGCACGGGGTTCAAAAGCTGTCGCAAGCACTGAAGGGAGCCTTGACCAGGAAAAATCCAACAATCGCGCCCTCGTTCCCTGTTCCCCGTTCCCGCCCTTCAAGCTGATGCACTGCCCGTTCTGCCAGAACATCGACACCCGCGTGATCGACTCGCGCGTTTCGGAGGAAGGCTCGACCATCCGCCGGCGCCGCGAATGCCCTTCGTGCGGCGAGCGGTTCTCGACGGTGGAAACGGTGGAACTGAAACTGCCGGCGATCATCAAGGAAGACGGCCGGCGCGAGGCGTTCGACGCGCGCAAGCTGCGCACCGGCTTCGACCGGGCCTTGCACAAACGGCCGGTGGCGGAAGAACGCATCGAGGCCGCGGTGCGCGCGGTGGTTCGCCAGTTGCGTGTGTCCACCGAACGCGAGTTGCCGTCGCGCCGCATCGGCGACTTGGTGATGGCGGAACTGCGCAAGCTCGATCACGTCGGTTACGTGCGCTACGCCTCGGTGTATCGCTCGTTCGAGGACGTGGCCGATTTTCGCGAGGAACTGGACCGCCTGGAGCATGAACTGCCCGCCAGCGAGGGGCAGCTGCCGCTGATCGGTGGCGCGGTGGTGCCCATCGACAAGCACAAGAAGCGCTAGGGCTTTTCCTTCTCAAGCGCTGAAAAGGGGTCAGAGTCATTTTTCAAAACAAGGGGTCGGAGTCACTTTTCATCCAGTGCGATGCCATGCTGGGATCCAACGGAAAAGTGACTCTGACCCCGGTTTTCGGAGAGGCATTGCGCGTGAAAAGTGACTCTGACCCCGGTTTTACCGCCATCGACCATGCGCTGATGGCGCGCGCGTTACGCCTTGCGGGACGGGGTCTGTACACGACCAAGCCGAATCCGCGCGTCGGGTGCGTGATCGCGCGCGGCGATGAGGTCGTCGGTGAAGGCTGGCACCAGCGCGCCGGCGCACCCCACGCGGAGACATTGGCCTTGCAGGTTGCGGGTGACCGCGCGCGCGGCGCGACCGCCTACGTCACGCTGGAACCGTGCGCGCATTTCGGCAAGACGCCACCGTGCGCGGACGCGCTGGTGGCCGCGGGTGTCGCGCGCGTGGTAATCGCGGCCGAAGACACCAACCCCAAGGCGGGCGGCGGATTGCGGCGCTTGCGCGAGGCCGGCATCGCGGTGGAGGCCGGGTTGTTGCGTAATGCGTCGCGTGAGCTGAACCGGGGCTTCTTCGCGCGCTTCGAGCGCGGCCGCCCGTGGGTGCGGGTAAAGCTGGCGATTAGCCTGGATGGACGCACCGCGCTGGCCAACGGCGAGTCGAAATGGATCACCGGCGCCGCCGCGCGTGCCGACGTTGCGCGCTGGCGCGCACGCAGTTCCGCGATCCTCGCCGGTGCCGGCACCGTGCGTGCGGACGATCCGCGGTTGACTGCGCGTTTGCCGGACGACGTCCCGTGCGTGCCGCCGTTGCGCGTGGTGCTGGATGCCCGCCTCGACGCGCTGACGCCGCAGGCCCACCTGCTGGACGGCCGTGCGCCGACGCTGGTGGTGCACGCCCCCGG